>NZ_JBLYZG010000059.1:0-29361 GCF_049310245.1 Endozoicomonas sp. ALB115
CAAAGAACGTTGCGACTGTAAGGCGGTGGTGTTTTAATGTACACAAACAAAGTAGCCGGTTTGAGAAAGAGAGTATGTCAGGCCGGATTGAACTGGCAGGGTTAGATCAGGACTATCGAACCGAGCTGGTACTTGAGAAGTTTTATCCTGACTAAACAGCGAGTTTAAATTCAGGCTGCAGAAGCAGCACAAGGTACAAGCTTCGTGTGAGGCCGGTGGCTTTTTGTGTCAATTTTCCATATTTTGGTTTCTTTTCATCAATCCTGCCTAAAATACGCGCTGGATTGTCTGAGAATATTCGATCTGCAATGTTGGCAGTCATGAGCAGAGCAAAAATATGAACTATGGTGCATCTGATGCGACCACCCTGATCAATACGCTGAGTGGAAAGAGGCTCGGGTACACATTGACTACCATGTGTCAGTAGACGGCCATTACTACTCCGTGCCTTACCAACTGGCCAAAAAGCAACTCTCTGTTCGCTTCACCCAGAATACGGTTGAGTGCTTTTACCAGGGTAAACGGGTCGCCAGTCATCAACGGTTGTACCAGAAAGGCCGGTATAGTACTCAGCCTGAACACATGCCGGAAAAGCACAGACAACATGCCGAGTGGACACCCGAGAGACTCCAGAACTGGGCTGCCCAAACAGGGCCTGAAACAGATACGACGAATCCTCTCAGACCGTCGCTATCCGCAACAAGGCTATCGCAGCTGCCTTGGCATCATGAGGCTGGGAAAAAGTTATGGTGATGCCCGCCTTGAAAACGCCTGTCGTCGTGCACTGTATACTGATGCCTGCTCTTATCGCAGTCTCGAATCCATCCTGAAGCACAACCTGGATCAACAACCGCTGCCGCAACTGGAACCGGGACCTGCATTGCCGGATCATCATGAGAACCTTCGTGGCTCTGACTACTTCAACTAATCCAGCACGAATAATAGAGAAAGGAACCAGAACCATGTTATTGAATCCAACATTAGAAAAACTGCAAACGCTGAAACTATCCGGCATGTATGAAGCACTTAATGAGCAATTAAACAGTCCAGAAATAGAACAAATGTCGTTTGATGAACGGTTGGGTCTGATGGTTGATCGGGAAATGACTATCCGTGATAACCGGCGCTTGAAAACCCGTTTAAAAAATGCACGACTAAGGCAGCATGCCTGCATGGAAGACATTGACTTCCGCCACCCTCGCGGACTCAAGCGTGAGCAGTTTCAACAGTTACTGGGCAGTGGCTGGATAAAGGATCATCAAAACGTCATTATCACCGGACCAACCGGGGTTGGTAAAACCTGGCTGGCCTGTGCCCTGGCACAGAAAGCCTGCCGTGATGGTTATACAGTCCAGTACCAGAGGCTGCCAAGACTGCTTCAGGACCTGAGCCTTGCCCGTGCTGATGGTCGTTACCTGAAGATCATGACGACGCTGGCCAAAACCGATCTGCTCCTTCTGGATGACTGGGGGCTTGCCCCCTTAAACGAGAGTCAGAGGCGAGACTTGCTGGAGCTGTTTGAAGACCGGCACAACCTCAAGAGCACGCTGATTACCAGCCAGATGCCGGTTGATCACTGGCATGAACTGATCGGTGATCCGACACTGGCAGATGCGATTCTGGACCGGTTGATTCATAACGCCCACCGCGTCCCTCTGAAGGGTGAGTCACTGCGCAAGAAACAGGCAAAACTGGCGAAGTCCGAACCTAAGTCCTAAGCTACAAACCGATGCGTCGCTGCGCTCCGATGGGGGGTGGCCGAATGCTCCGGAATGCGCAGACACACGACAGCGCAAACAGAAAAAAACAAAAGGCGCAGTTGAAACCGTTAAAAGCTCAGGGTCAAAACCCCGGACAGGCGATTCCATACCCACTCAGTAGCTACTTTGAACTGGTTGACTGGTCTGGCCGAATTATCCGCAAAGGCAAACGTGGTCGTATAACTGGCAATGCACCACCCATCTTGGAGCGCTTGGGTATTGACCCAAATGAATGGCTGGAGACTATGCGCTGGCACAATCGTTTCCACTGCGCAGTCGGCAGGCTGGCTTCACTGAAGGCTTATGCAGAAAGCACCGGAAAATGCTGGGTTCATGGGATGTCTGTGAGCGGTGATCTCTATACTGCCTGATCAACACATTTTCATTTACTTTAATGTGGCCAGAATTTTCTGATTGCTCTTTCTTATATTTTCTCAATAGTGTCTTCTATCTGGCCGTTGCTGAGTACTTTTTATACTCTTCTTGCTTGGTATTAATGAGAATTTCTTAAAATAATCAACACTATCATTTAAAAAATGAATAAATGATGTACTCTCTTCACTTTTTAAAAAGTGGGTGTCCTTTTTTTGTAACTGATCGAATAATAGTGCCAATAAATCAGGTAATTTATACAGCTTGACGGTAAACATACCTGCTACTACCTTCTAAATTCACTAATTTATAAAAAAGGTTGTGTGATGTCTTTTTTAAACCCGAATGACTCAGCTTTTCAGCATATTGAACATGAGTACCGCCAAATACAGCAACAATCATACACTCGATTACAAGCTGGTCGAGCTAGAATTGGGCTTATTGATAGTAAAAGTGCTGTGATTCAGAAGAGAAATATGTTGCAGATTAAATTTTCTAAAGCCAGTTCTTTGGAAGAGTTTAATGCACTTCAGTCTGATTTAAATCTATTGGATACTTATATTCAACAGACAAATGAAATTGAACAAAAAATCATGAACACTCCTGTTCATACCCCAAGAAATATTGAAGAAGAAGTGAACAGAGAAATAAAAGGATTGTTTTTAACTGGAAGGTTTGAAAAGAAAGATTTGGCGACCTTATTCCATGTTTCTGAAAGTCATGTATCCAATATAACCTAGAACTTGTGAGTTTTTATGAGCAGCTAACGCCTAAACCAGATTCGCGGTAGTGTCACCTGGATTTATTAGTTAGCTGCTGTTCGATTTTTTCAGCTGAGTTTGTAGCGATGTCGATACTATTATATAAATGAATTGACGGTAGTATTAACAATGGGACAATCAAGGGTAATCCAACAAATGAACGCAGTATTGGTTTAGAATATTTTATATTTTCTCTTGCTATGTAGAAAATGTGAGGGCATGGTGTGCACCGGCTAGCTTTTGAAATAATTTTATAATCACTAAGATTACGGTTTGGTATATTTTTTTTGAGATCAATCTTTAACGATTCTTTTGCCTTCTGAATGTTGCCCCATATGATTAAATTGGTTCCATCACTTTTGTAAAATGTTTCATAATTATTGTATTTTGATACTTTCGGAGCTAATGCATGAAACAATATTATTGAAATAAGTGTAAATAATCCTGATACCCAATACAAATCAATTGTTATTGGTACTTGTTCGGAATCGATGAAGGTTGGTAGGTTTTTATAAAAGATACTAATTATTGAATACATAGTTACTGCAAATAATAGTAATTTATTCGTCAGGAGCGCTCTTAATGTATTCCAATTGTCTAGTGATCCATTCTCTTCTATGTAATTGAAGTATACATATCCAACTGCAAGAAGAATTATAAAAATAGCAATCTGTGTAATGTAGGATAGAGAACCTAGAGTAGTATCAGTAAAAGTAAATGCTTCCGATATAAGATTAACAAGTGTTAAAGTGGCTAGAGAAGTCATTAATGACCAAATAATTGGTGATACCTTAAATTTCAATTTTTAATCCTAGATGAGTTAATGGTATAAAGTTTTGTTTGCAGCTAACAGTCGTTTACACGAATCAGTTTCGCATAACATACTGTAGATTCGCTATACACACCAGCCGATCCCCCCATACAGCGTGACTTACACAGCGTTCTTCATTTTAAAGGCTATATCTTCTGATTCGTATTTGGTAATTCGTATATTTTTCGGTCAAGCAACCCGTGTGATTACAGATTGCTTTATTTTCATTCAAAACAACAGGTTAACCATTCAGTTGATTTTCTGCATATACGAACTAGCTTTTACTGTATAAAATTACAGTATCAAGCAGGACTTATATGAGATTACAAGAACGTTTTCAAATTGCCATTCGCTCTACCGGTTATTCTCTGTCTACCGAGCGCAGCTACTGGGACTGGATTAAACGCTTTATAAAATTTCATAAAATGCGTCATCCCGATTTACTGGCTGGCGATGATGTCCGTGATTTTCTCACTTATCTGGTGATGAAAAAGCACGTTGCTGTCAGTACTCAGCAGCAGGCATTGAGTGCCCTGGTCTTTTTGTACAAACAAGTGCTGAGGCGTGACAGTTTCACGATCAATGACTGGCAAAAATCCAAACGCCCCAAAAAACTCCCTGTTGTGTTTTCGGTGACTGAAGCCAACTCTGTCTTGTACTATCTCAAAGGCACGCCATTATTAGTTGCCCAATTAATGTACGATGCCGGTCTTCGACTGAAGGAAGCTCTGCGTCTCAGAGTTCAGGATGTTGATTTTGGGCGCATGGAAATTACCGTTCGCCATGGCAAGAGTGGTAAAGACAGAATGACTCTGTTGCCCAAAGCGTCTGTTGAAGCATTACGGACCCATGTACTCAATCGCGGTGGTAAAGCGGTTTTAAGCCCGGTTGATCGCTGATAAAAAATGATAAAACATTCCTGAACAGCACTCACGCTACCGCTCCTCTATGCCATTTCCTTGAGTATTAAGGCAGTTGTACTTTACACGACAATTTAACAATAGTTGTATAGGAGTAAAATGTTACCATCGAACTGTTTATCAAAATACCTTTTTAAATCAGGCCACCAGCGGTGACACCGAATACAATTACCGGTTATCAAACAGTAATTAAACGACGAACGGCAACTTCATCCATGGCGTCGCCGGTTCCTGCCAGGGCAACCTCGCCTTGGTCCAGTATCCGCCTGGCAAACTCAAAGAACGGCTCAACCAGCAGAATAGCCGTCTCACCCCGGTCACGAACCAGACTAATAACCCTAAATTCAGCGGTTAAACCATCAGCTAAACTCTTACCCTCAGTCATACCGAGGGCTCACAGATGGTTCGTCCACCAAAACCCGCTCACCCAAAGGGTGAGCTGTCAGAAATGAAAAAAGACCCCTTGTCGGTCACGCTCGAAGTCGATTCTTTCGATGGAAAAATTCATGTTGAGTGGGAACCGGAAGCTTCGGTCACTCCAATGGGGCAATTGGCTTTTTTTATCCAATTTTTAAAAACGGGCCATCGATTTGAACCCTGGGTCAATGATTGCCCATTGACCTATAAAAGCCCCAATGCACCTCAAAAAGTTGATGTGCTCGGGTCAATAATGCTCTCCATACTTTCCGGCCATAAACGATACGCACACATTGGAACCATTATTGGCGACAACGTTAATGCACAGCTTCTTGGCATGAAAAAAATTGTCAGTGACGATTCCGCCAGACGTGGTTTGAAGAAAATTGATGAGCAGCAAGGCGTTGAATGGATGCAAAAACATCTGCACCTCTGCTTTGATCCACTGTTAACCATTCCATGGATTATGGATGTCGATGTGACTGTAAAAACCATCTATGGAAATCAGGAAGGTGCAGAGAATGGTTACAACCCATATAAAAAAGGAAGGCCATCCCACACCTACCACTCCTACATGATGGCCAACTTAAAATTGATACTCGAAGTTGAAGTCAGGCCGGGTAATGAAAGTCATAGTAAATACTCATTGCCAGGATTAATGGCGTTATTAAATCGTTTGCCAAAATGTTGCTGGCCTGAATTTGTTCGTGGCGATTGTGATTGGGGAAATGATCGAGTGATGTGTGAATTGGAAAGCGCGGGCTGTCATTATCTTTTTAAAGTTAAAAAGCATGACAACGTCAAGAAAGCCATATGCCAAGCGCACTGCAGCGGAGGCTGGACAAAATATGATAAGCACTGGGAAGGCAAGGAATCGGTTATTAAATTATCAGGATGGAAAAAAGAACGGCGTATTATTATTGTACGCAGACGTCGTCCTGAAAACGAAATGCTGGTCCTGGAAAAAGAATTAAAAGAGCGTCAAACAACACTGGCTTTAATTGAAGAACCGGACAATATAAAAGCCTATGAGTACTCAGTACTTGTCACTTCACTTGATAATGATGTTGTCTCCATTATTAACCATTATCGAAACAGGGCTGACTGTGAAAATAATTTTGATGAAATAAAAAACCAATGGGGCTGGGGCGGATACGTGATGTCGCATGCTAGCGAGAATGGTAGCTTTAATATACAACTGGTGGACGCTTTATGTTCGTTTAAGTAATCCTGAATCCCACAAGGAATCTATTACCAGTCGTCCATTATTAATGAGTTCAATTGGAAAGCTCACCAGGGCTTACGCATGAAGAGAATGGTTCTCATTAACTCATTCACTCGAGCATAAAATGCACAATATTTACTATCAACATCCATGATTAACAGAAGTGAAGATGAACTGTTCAAGTAGTTCAGTCAGGTAGAGTCATCCCAAGCGCAATCATTGCGCCTGCGTCGAATACTGCCCTTTCCCACACGATCCATCTTAAAAATATTGAGTGCCAGACGACGCAGAGTCGATAAGTTTTCAGCTCCATTTTCATGTTTGGTTTGACAGGCATCTTCATTAAAGGAGACGTCCAGCACCCAATGAAGCTTATTTTCGACTTCCCAGTGGATCCGGGTTGCATTGAGCATTTCATGCGCAGACATGGATTTACTGCTGATATAAAAGCGTAAAGCCGTTGTCACCTTGTTATTGATGGTCCTGTCTGCCTGAACAACTCCGAACTGCTTGATGCCCTGCCATTCTGCATGTGTTGATAGAAGGTTCAAATCAGTAAAGACCCAGCAGCAGCGGTACTCATGGTGCCCATGGCCTTTATTTTCCTGTTCAGCAAAGACATCTGATAGTTCATCTTTAGGGTTTAGCTCCCAATGCTTCTCAACTGCTTCCTGAATATCCTTCTGCAAGGTTTCCTGATTGCCCTTTACAGCCAGAAGATAGTCAGCCCCTTGTTCGATACACGTCGATGCAATGCTTTTTTGGCAACTCATTGCATCAGCAGTGATAAGGGCTCCTTGCATGTCAAGAGCCTCCATGAGTGTAGGAACTGCGGTAATCTCATTCGATTTGGAGTCTACTTTTTGTTGTCCTAACACTAATCCAAGCCGATGGCTCCAGGCACTAACCATATGTACAGCGCGCTTACCCTTTCCTTTGCCTCGGGAACCTTTAATCGATTTACCATCAATGGGAATAATATCGGTATATTCGCCTTCTGGTAACGCATCTGGGAATGCAGACTTTATCCAGCGTAGAAAGCATTTCTGGAATGATGCTGTGTTGAGATGAGTAAACACGCGATAAAAGGTGTCGTGCGAAGGAATACCGTTAGGTAGCGCTAAAAAAGTCTTGAGCCATCCGAACTTTTTCTTCCCATAAGACTCCATATCCTCCCAGGATTCACCATTACTCATGATGCAACAAAGAGCTATCATCAGAATGTCTATCAACTTGTGTTCACACCGGTTGGGGTTCTTGCGGGAATCTTCTACATCAACCATAAAGGTGATAAGGGGAGCAGGCTTGAGCATCAGTTGTCGTTAAATTACTGAATTCTACTACAGGTCTGCTCAATCCTTTGCATAGTACTAATAGCTAACTTTTGGTGGAAAATAGCAATCTAATTGAGAATGAGAATACAGGCGCGTAAGCCCTGGAAAGCTCACCGAATCAGGTAATCAAAAGAAAATAAAATTGACAAGCCATCATCGTTTGATGAATAAAATTGCTGAATTACAAAGCCAGCTGTGTGATTTTCTTGATTCAATTAAAAGTATTGCACCGCAGTTGAGTTCATTTCAGCCCTGGTTTCGCATTCTAACGAAAGCGACCTCAAAATTTTTGAAAAATGGTCAGGTTATTGCAGATCAACCATTAATCAGCTCGGGGTAAATGCTGGTATAGAGTTCAGTTGAGAGGTTCAAAAGCTATCCCTGCGGGCATGGCTCAGAGGTGATCAACTGCTTAATTTAGGTTGATGGCCCCCATCCAATAACTGCACCTGATAAGGCACCTGCACCTCGAGTAATACCAGCAGCCCATACGCCACCAATTGCAGAACCTACAACAGCCCCCAAATTTATGTTGGTATTATTACAAGGGTCTTTATCGATATTATTTCCAATAACCTGACCTAGGAGGTTGGTTCCACCACCAATAAAAGCAGACGTACCAATACCTACTCCACCGAAGAGCCCCGTTGCTGCGCCAGCAGCAGCCCCCAAACTGCCTGCAATTAGAGCATCAGTAATACTCGATCCAGTTGCTAATGCGCCAGTGAAAGCTGAGACACCACCTATCATTCCACCAATAGCGGCACCAGGTAATCCAATTTCCCCTGTGGGATCAATATACATAACAGGGTTTCCACCTGCATACACGTATGCATTCAGCCCCCCGCGAAGCCCAATCGGATCACTCTGAAAATACCGCCCAGTTCCCGACGCATAATCCCTGAACCGGTTGTAATACAACCCACTCTCACCATCCGCATACTGCCCGGGGAAGCGAATATTAAACCCAAGGCTTTCACCTCTGGTGATATCCGCAACACCATACGGCGAGAGGTTGGTTGCCCAGACAGTGCTGCCAGCCTGATCCGCCATGGCTCTTGGCGTTGATAGCTGATCTGCATGCACATCATACACACCATTCGTTGTTTTGTACTGCAATGGTGCAAAACCAAGGGCATAACGATACTGTTTGACCAGTGCATTGTTACTGTCGTATTCGTAGCCGTAATCGATACCGGCCACATCGGTGTAGTTCTGGCGGGTCAGCTGGCCTGCGGCATCGTAATCCCAACGGCTGGTACGACCATTGGTTTTGCTCAACGGATGACTTTACCTTGTGCATCCACCTGGAGCAGCCGTTTGGCGGTATCATGCTGGTAAGTAGTTTCAATGCCTCGCGGGTCGGAGCTGCTGGTCAGCAGGTTATTAGCCCGGTAGGGGTGCCAGGCACATTGCGAGAGTACTGAGTTCACACCCTTCGATACTTAGACAAGCTCAAAACTCAGGACGAAAAGAGTGGAACCAAAGAAAGGTTGAAGTTATTTAAGGACTATTATTTAGCGCTATTGAGGAGGAATAGGGGCTCCCATGATTAACATAGAAGCCAGCAGCGCTACACAGGCTGCTCTATTTCTTTCCACCCTGTGTCAGCAGTTGTCGGAGTACAAAATAGTTTGATCAGTTACCTTAAAGCTTGATAATTCTGGCTGTAGCCTTTTGTTTATCCGCCTTCTGTGTAAATTTCGGCCTGTTTTTTTATCAAACTATAGTGTCAACCTACAACATTACTGCCACCAAATACCCGAATTATTCAACCGTCACACTTTTGGCCAGGTTGCGCGGCTGATCAACATCGGTACCCTTGATAATCGCCACATAATAAGAGAGCAGCTGCAGGGGAATGGTGTAAAGAATCGGGGCAACCACTTCCGGCACCTCGTCCACTGGCAGAACCCGGACACCTTCGGTCTCGGTCAGGTTGGCCTGTTTATCCGCAAAGACAAACAGCTGTCCGCCTCTTGCCCGCACCTCTTCCATATTGGATTTCAGTTTTTCCAGCAGGTCGTTGTTCGGTGCCACCACAATTACCGGCATATCGTTATCGATCAGTGCCAGTGGGCCATGCTTCAGTTCACCCGCCGCATAAGCTTCGGCATGGATATAGGAAATCTCTTTAAGCTTCAGAGCCCCTTCCATGGCGATGGGGTACTGGGTACCACGGCCCAGGAACAGACTGTGATGCTTATCGGCAAAGGCTTCCGCCATGGCTTCAATATCATCACTCAGGGCCAGGGTACTCTTCAGGATGTGTGGCAGATTCCGTAACGCTGAAACAACATTGGATTCCTGTTCCGGGGTCATTCCCGTATGTCGGCCAATGGCCGTCACCAGCATCAGCAGTGCCGTTAACTGGGTGGTAAATGCCTTGGTGGATGCCACGCCAATTTCTGCACCGGCCCGGGTCATCATGGCGATATCCGATTCCCGCACCATGGAAGAGCCCGGCACATTACAAATGCTCAGTGAGGCCATATAGCCCAGTTCTTTTGCCAGTTTCAATGCCGCCAGCGTATCGGCGGTCTCACCGGACTGGGAGATGGTAACAAACAGGCAATCCTCCGGCACAAAGAATTTCCGGTAGCGGAACTCAGAGGCAATCTCAACACGACAGGGAATACCCGCCAGCTCTTCAAACCAGTAGCGAGCCACCATACCGGCATGGTAACTGGTACCGCAGGCAACGATTTGCACGGCACGGGTTTTATTGAGGATCTCCTGACCTTCTTTGCCCAGGATATCGAGATTCAGCTGATGCTCGCCCAGTCGACCTTCCAGGGTATTGGCGATGGCTTCCGGCTGCTCGTGGATCTCTTTCAGCATGTAGTGGCGATAAGGGCCTTTATCACCAGCATCATGTTCAATGTCGCTGTCCCGGGCATCTCGCTCAACAGGGTTGCCAGCAGCATCCAGAATCGTCACCCCGTTGCGGGTCACTTCCGCTACATCGCCTTCTTCCAGGAACATGAATCGGCGGGTCACCGGGAACAGTGCCAGCTGGTCGGAGGCGATAAAGTGTTCGCCAATACCGACCCCAATTACCAGTGGGCTGCCGGAGCGAGCGACCACAAGACGTTCATTGTCGTTGCAGTCCATCACCACCATGCCATAGGCACCTTCCAGCCTGGCTACCGCTTTCTGCACGGCGTCGAGCAGGGAGTCACTACCCTTGAGTTCCAGGCTGACCAGATGGGCAATAACTTCCGTATCGGTATCCGAGGTAAAGACATAGCCTTCGCCCTGCAGAAACACTCTTAATGCTTCATGGTTTTCAATAATGCCATTATGAACAACGGCAATATGATCTTCTGATACGTGAGGATGGGCGTTACGCTCACTGGGTGCACCATGGGTGGCCCAGCGGGTATGGGCAATACCGGTGCCGCCCCGAAGCGGGTTCAGGGAAACTGCTTCGGCCAGCTCAGATACCTTGCCGGTACGCCTTTCTCTGTGAAGTTCGCCATTGTCGTTAATAATAGCGACACCTGCTGAGTCATAGCCCCGGTATTCCAGACGACGAAGCCCTTCCAGCAGAATATCTGCTACATCTCTTTGCGCTACAGCACCAACAATCCCACACATAGTTGTCGATCCCCTGGGTCATCATAAAGGTTGCAAAAATCATCAGGGAGTGGATGACCTGAGAGTCATCTCCCCCTTCCTGTAAATCTCAGTCTTTCTTTACCGGGCGCTGCCAGCCTTCGATATTGCGCTGCTTGCCACGTGCCACGGCCAACTGATCATCGGGAATATCTTTGGTAATGGTGGAACCAGCACCGGCGGTTGCACCACGCCCAATGGTCACAGGAGCCACCAGCGAACTGTTGCTGCCGATAAAAGCGCCATCGCCAATCACCGTCCTGAATTTATTGACACCGTCGTAATTGCAGGTAATGGTGCCAGCACCAACATTCACCTCATCGCCAACTTCAGCGTCGCCCACATAGCTGAGGTGATTGACCTTGCTGCCTTTGCCAATCACGGTTTTCTTGATTTCCACAAAGTTGCCGACCCGGGCTTTTTCCTTAAGTTCGGTGCCTGGCCTCAATCGGGCAAACGGGCCAACCTCACACCCGGCAGCGACAACCGCATCTTCAAGAATGGAGTGTGCCTTGATAATGGCACCTTCCCCGATAACAGAGTTGCGAATCACACAACCGGGTTCGATATAAACGTTATCCGCCAGCTCAACCTTGCCTTCGAGAACCACATTGATGTCCAGGGTAATGTCATGGCCAGTCTTGACGTCGCCACGAATATCCAGACGATGTGGGTCAATGATCGTGACACCATTCACCATCAGGTTATTGGCCAGCTGCTGTTGCCGGGCACGTTCCAGCTCCATCAGCTGGACACGACTGTTAACACCTTCCACTTCAATTGGGAGCTGCGGCTGAACGTGAATGACCGGGGTATCTTCGGTCACGGCCATCGAGACAATATCGGTGAGATAGAACTCATGCTGGGCATTTTCATTTTTCAGGCCATTAACCCAGCCACTGACCTTATTGCCGGGAATGGCCATGATGCCCGTATTCACTTCATTGATGGCCAGCTGCTCCGGGCTGGCGTCCTTATCCTCAACAATGGCCTGAATATTGCCAAAACCATCGCGGATAATCCGGCCATAACCGGAAGGGTTGGCCAGGTTAATGGTCAGCAGGCCGAGGCGCTCACCGTTACTGGCCGCCAGCAGAGACTGCAGGGAAGAGGAGTGAATCAGGGGAACGTCGCCATAGAGCACCAGCACCACATCGGCACCTTTGCAGCCCGGCAGTGCCTGCTGCACAGCATGGCCGGTACCCAACTGCTCTTCCTGTACCACCCAGTTAAGATCGTAGTGGCCCAGTGCCTGTTTTACCTGCTCTGCGCCGTGACCAATCACCACATGAATCTTGCCGTCACCGACTTTTCTCTGCGTGTGCAGGGCACTGAGGATCACATGCTCCAGCATGGGCTTGCCAGCGATACGATGCAGCACCTTTGGCAGTTTGGATTTCATGCGGCTGCCCTGCCCGGCAGCAAGAATAACGATATCAGCTCTCATGGTAGCCTCGGTCGACAAAGTGCCCCAACGGGAGCATCTGCTTTATAACTGTTTCGTCTGGTAACGTAAAAACAAAAGCACTTTCAGGTATCAAGCCTGATAAATCGGAGTGTTTTTTGGGAGAAAAATACCAGAACAGAAATTATGTTTTTCTGAAATGTCAGGAATATTGAACGATTGGAGTCATTGGAATAACTGTCACAGTTATCCAACCACTGACTCCTGAATGCTCGAAAATCTACTTCACTTCAGTAGGTTAATCACAGTGCGTAAAAAGACAACCCTTTATGTCATAAAATAATTGACAACAGCGCAAGCAACAGCAGTACCGACAGCACGGTTTACCCGATGTTTGACCTGGGTATTCCGGAAACAGGATTCATACTTTGCCTGACCACTTTTTCCAGCCGGTCAAGCTCATTCACAATCACTGGTTGTCTTTTATAATAAGTCCTGCATTCAGCAATTCTGCACAGGGGATTGACGCCTGAGAACTCTTCGTCAATTGTATGCTCACCGGTCTGATCACTGATCAGGCGACCATAGTCAAACTTCAATTGCTTCACCAGATCCCTGACCTCTCGGGTGGTAAAATTCTCCGGCTTCAGGCGGGCAATGGCCGCAGAAAAACCTTCCGCTTCCCGGTAGATAACAGAAACCGGCAAATGGTCAGATAACCCGCTTTCCAGATCATCAGCAACATCCAGCCCCAGTTGCCGTATTTCGGTATGGGATGCCCATTTTTTTTCAATGTCCCTGTAGACCAGCTGGCGGTCATAAATACAGTGGCTTGCCACCTGGGGATGTGCTTTCCAGCGTTTGCTGCCCCACGGGTAACGCACTTTGTTTCCGGCTCCGAGATACCATGACCCATCCGGCTCCCGACGATCTGCCGTCTTGATGGCTGCCTGGTCGCTATTGACAAAAAATGACTCGCTGCGCTCAACCAGCCGGGTATCATTTTCTTCATCATGGGTCTCGTAGTAACTGTCAGTAAATTTTTCCCCCAGTGCTTTCCTGCCCTGTTGATACTGTTCGTTTTTAATGACCCTCCCCTGCTCATCTGACCGGGCAATGTTCAGGTCTCCCATCAGGAAGATGCCATGATGGTGTCTGTTATTCCGCCTGTCGTTATCGCTATCCGCCTCAACCCACCGTCTGATCTGCCTCAACTCGCCAACGCGGATCGCATCATAGGTTTGACCGTCCTTAGCCTGAAGGTGGGTATTGTAAACCACGGCCGTTTTATCGTTACCGAGATCCAGTACGATGCGCAGCAGCCCTTTATTGGCCAGCTGGTCTTCTGCGGCCAGATCAGAGAAAGGCCGGAATGACACCTCCTGTACGGAATATTTGCTGGCAATGGCCAGACCACTGTTCAACCCGGTTTCCCGGGGGGCAACACTGTGCACAATATGATGGTAGTGGCCACTGAGATCCTGGCAGAGTCGCTTCGCCGCCTGCTGGTCAAACATCTCCTGGAAGCAGACAACATCCGGCATAGTGTCGGGATTGCAGGTTAATGCTGCGGCAATCTCCCCACTGCGCTGCTGTGATGAGCGCAGGTCGTTGAGATTACGGATAAACGACGGCATCAGACCAGTGTTGTAGGTCATCAAATGCAGACCCTGCTCAGGATAATAGACGGCAGGTGGCACAGAAGACTGAATCAGGGAAATGTCCTTCCTGAACAGGTTGCCAATCATGCGCAGGGAGAACCCCAGGATTCCCAATGCCAATGAAGGCACCAGAAATAAGGTGACGGCAGTCACCCGGGCTACTTTCCTGGCCCACAGTGGTACATTTTTCGTCTGTTTTTCACCCTCGGAAGACGGGCTGCTTTTGCCGGGTTGGTCATGGGCAAACAGCCTGGTTGCCGAATCGGCAACCAGAGAAACCGGTCGGGACAGAAACCGGCCAAGGTAATGGCAACCACGGCCAAAGCGGTTGTGAGAATAAACATAGTGATTATCTCTGGAAACATAATCGGTCTGAGCTTGCGCTGGCCGGACTTCAGGCATGAAATCTCCACGGGTTTGTCTGCTGCTTATATCAGCCATCGACAATTACGCTCGCCACTTAAAAGACTGTCGCACCGTTTTGCCTCCAAACTGCCTGCACCATCGAAAAAATACGATTCCCGGATATTTTTTCAGCAAGAAACAGTAAGAAGGCTATTCTTGCCCAAGGTCAGAAACCTTTGGCGTGCCGGGCTGGTTGCCAATCCTCCTGCCCTTGGTGAAAATGCGGGTTTTCTGACAGGCACTGTTTATGACTCCGACCACATTAACCCGATACCCGTGCTATGAATCTTGATACTCTGGAAAATCTTGGTCTTAGCCAACGGGAAGTCAGTACTTATCTGGCCCTTTTAAAACTTGGCTCAGCATCCATCCGGGATATTGCTGCGCAAACCGGCATCAATCGTGGCACCACCTACGAAACCCTGAAAGACCTCGCTGGCAAAGGTGTTGTCAGTTACTTCCCGAAAGGTAAGCGTCGTATCTTCTCGGCTGAACCTCCGGAAAAGCTGCTGGAGCTGGCGGAGGAAAAACGACAGTCTCTGGACACTACCATTGAAGAGATGAAGCTCAGGCTGATCCCGCAACTGAACCATCTCAAGCCGGATTTCAGTGCAGGGAATGTCCGCTTCTACGAAGGAGACAGTGGCATTGAGTTTGTACTCAAAGACATTCTCAATACGGTAGCCCGGCAACAAGACCGGGAATACAGTGTCTTTTCCTCCAAATTGATTCGCCAGCACCTGTACCGCCCGTTTCCCAACTACACACAGCAGCGTATCCGTAAGAATATCAAGGTGCGGGTGATTGCCATTGGTGAAGGCGGGGAAGATGCCGGACTGTCTGAGCGCAAGTGGATTGACGCCAAAGGGCGCATGGATGCCAGCTATATTGCGATATATCCGCCAAAAGTTGCGATGATTTCCCTGGGTTCCAGAAATTACCCGGTCGCTGTCGTGCTTGACTCACCGGAAATTGCCGCAGCTCAGCAAATTATCTTCGAGACACTGTGGAGTACGCTTTAATTGGCCACTCTGGATTGATCGGGCAGCTGGCAAGAATTCATCAAAATCTTTTCTATACTTGTCACACATCGGGCCTGTGTTACTAGTACATGGTTTCAATGAGTTTGAGGTGTACAATCTCCGTTCACCCTGAGCGTCCTTCGGCTCCGCTCAGGATGCACGGACGAAGGGTGCTTGGCACGATCTATCAGAGTCCTGAGTTTCCGCCTTTAGGCCCTATGGGTCCTTCGACAGGCTCAGGACGAACGGAGTGCGGTGGCACGGCAACCCGTCAAACTCGTTGAAACCATGTACCATGAGGTTTCACAGGCTTCCCTCTTCAATGTCACTGCTCACTGTTGAGTCTGAAACGGAGTCTGATTGTGAAAAGCTACTGCCTGAAATTATGGTGGCTGATCTGTGTCGCCGCTCTTGTTCCCCTGCTTACTCCCACCGCCCTGGCCACAGACCATAACGATGGAACGCCCCTCAGTAATGACTTCAAGTGGATGAATCTGAACCTGATGTATGCCTACAAAGAGCTACCTCGAAAAGAAGATGAAGCCAATGATGGGCATGACTATCTGGAGCTGGAGTTTGGTGGGCGCTCAGGCATTCTTGATCTGTATGGGTATGTGGATGTGTTTAATCTGACCAACCGGGATAACAGTGATAAGAAAGACAAACCCAAAATGTTCATGAAGTTTGCTCCACGGTTATCACTGGCAGGGTTATTTAATAACTTGCCCTGGGGGCCGGTGACAGATATTTACCTGGCTACCCTGTTTAACTGGGGTGGCGGTGGTGGCGCTAACTTCGACCCTGTCAGCAAAAAAAATATTCCGGGAGAAGATGCTAACAGCTCATTCTGGGGTATTGGCTCCGACCTACAGGTTCCCTGGTTTGGCAAGATGGGGCTCAACCTCTATGGATTTTATGATCTTAACCGAAAAGAGTGGAATGGCTACCAGGTGTCTACTAACTGGTTTACGCCATTTTATACCTTTCAGAACGGCTCATTTATCAGTTACCAGGGATACCTTGATTATCAGTTTGGAGGTAAACAGAACAAGACTCTCTATCCCAACAGTAAAAATCCTGACAAGGATCATGCAACCAGCGGTGGGGCAATGTTCAATGGTCTTTACTGGCACTATGACAAGTTTGCACTGGGTTATGGTTTAAAACTGTATTCAAATGTTTACCTGATAAAAGATGGAGGTAACGCATTTGGAGCCAAAACCAAAGCAAGCGGCACCAGCCATTTCTTTGCGATCAGCTATAAATTTTAATAACCATTGCTGATAATTCTATTCCTTTCAGTTTATCCGGCAAGGATGCCAGCCTTGTAGAATCCCTATTCAAATCGATAATTCATTGCTTACAGAATACTTGCAGGATAATTAACTCATAAAGACACAAGTACCAGAGAACAGATGTTATATTGGAGACAACTCTTCCCGGAAGTCATCTTTATGCAGTCAAAACCGGCGTGCACAGCAGTTACGCAGCATAAATCCTGGCCGAAACTGATCATCAATGCCTTATTAGCTTCTGTGCTTGTTGCATTGGCTTATTTCTGGGTCTCACAGGAAAACCAGAAACCCGGTTACATTTATGATAAGACTTACAAGCTGACCATTCTTAACACCAGTGAGCTTTCCCACGAATATGACAATGGAAAGTCAAACAGCAGTGATCAACTGATTCAGCGGCAGGCGCTGATCAATAAAATACGCAAAGAAGTAGAAGCCGATGGCGGGAAATTATTGTTACTCTCCGGAGGAGAACTCAGCACCAATGATGACATCCTGAACCTGAAACAACTGAACCAGCTGGGCTATAACGCCATGGCGGTGAGCCCATTGTTATTTGATGAGCCGCTGAACAATATTCGCAATCAGGAAGCCGCTGCTGACTTTCCTTTTTTGTCCGCCAACCTTTATGAATCTGAAACAGGCCGCCCCGTGTTTGATGCCTACGCCCTCTTTGACTTCGATGGGCTACGCATTGCCGTTATGGGGATTACCAGGCCGGGCGCTGTTAATGATGTCGTTTCAGAGTACCGCCGGGGTATTGAACTGATTGATCCGGCACTGGCAACGTCAGAGCTGATACCCTATCTGAGAAGACAGGCAGACATCGTAATTGTTGCCACTCATGCCATCCATTACCCAAAACTGATCAGATCTGGTAGCAAGCCAGTGTTTCCGGTAGCCAAAATGGAAGGTATTGACCTGCTGGTAGGTAATAGTGCCCTACCCCACCATGAGTCTTACCATAGGAATGAAACCGGTACATCTTTAAATGCATCTGAATGCTGCTCGGCCATTAAAAGAATTGATCTGGAATTTCGTAATGGGGAGTTAAAGAAAATAAACTCATTAAAAATCAATCTTATTAGCCAATTAGAATCAAGACCTGGCTATTTAGTACATCATTTAATTTAGACATGGTTATTAATGAGACCATAGTAATAAAATATTTTTTTACATTCGCTGAATCAAACACCATTATCTTATTCTATCGGTTAATTTCTCTCAGCTTCTGATAAAGCATCTATACTTGCTCTACTCAATCACAATCATTGATTAAGCAGGTATCTATTTTGACCCGTTTAAAACCCTATTTATTATCTTATGCTGTTGCTCTTTTCAGTGTGCCTGTTATAGCCAGTGACAGTTATGATTCATTTATCAGTGATGCCAAAATCGATGGCAAAGTACAGAGTGTATTTTTCGATGATGAGAATACCACTGACAATATAACCAAAGGTGCATGGACAGGTGCTGTATGGCTTAATGCAGAGACCGGCTACCTTGCTGACGTTGTCAGTGTTGGAGGCTCGGCCTACCGGGTTGCCAAATTGGATATGAAGCATGGTAATGCCACCTCCAGCAACCTGCTGAATGCTGATAACGAAGGCTTTGGTAAAATCGGTCAGATATGGGTGGGTTTCAAACTGCCCGACAGCTATGAAGGCCTGTCTGCCGATGTCAAAATTGGTCGTCAGCTGCTTGAAACCGGTCTGGTCACCATCTCAGGCTCCCGTTCGGTTCCCAGTGCCTGGCAGGGAGTGGATGCCAGTGTTGCAATGGACGGTTTCAAAGGCAAGATTGCCTGGTTAAATGAAGTTTCCGGAAGAACTCAGTCAGGCTTTCACTCTATTGTGAATGAAGACGGTAATAAAATTGACTGGGTAATGGGCATGCAGCTGGGCTACACCTTTGAATTAGCCAACCAGAACAGCCTTGAACTCCAATACCGTAATGGTCTTGCAGATAACTATTTAACGGCTCATAACGGTAATGTCTGGTTAAAAATGCCCCTTTATGATGGTTCAGAGCTGACTCTTGGAGGGATGTACTTCTATGCCAAACAGGATGGAGACCTCTGGGGAGCAAGTGAGCGGGATGGCTCATTTGAAAAAAAGGCGGAATTAGGAAATCTGAATGCAACCCTCAATAGCGGTCCATGGACATTTAAAGCAGCCTTCAATTATACAAAAGCCAACACAGCATCTAACTCTAATGGTTATCACACTATAGGCCATTACAACTATAACTTCGGTGATAACACCCATGGTGTCTGGGATGTACCCACTTCCGCCAACATATCCGACTTTAATTTCAATAAAGAGAAAGTCTGGCTGATTGGGGCTGAATATGATTTCAGTGATATTGGGCTTGAAGGTTTATCACTGGGTTACAACTTCGTCTATGGATCAGGAATGAAGGCAAAAGAACTGAATGGTACTGCACATGACGTTGCCGAACACGAGCATGACCTGACCATGAAATACAATTTTTCCCAATGGGGAATGAAAGACCTGCAATTCAAACTTGAATATGGCTATTACAGGAATGATGAAGCATTCCGTAAGGCTACCGGTCAGAATGAATCAGAAAAACTGCGAGCCTGGTTAAGCTACAACTTTACTATCTGATCATTGATACTCCATCTGGTTTGTTTTATCAGGCAGCTCTGTTGAGCTGCTTTTTTATCTACTGATTTAATTCACTATTTTCGGTTTTCAGATACTCTTTTGATAGCTGACAGGCACTATAATCAGCGATAATTATCGTTATTTTTTTGTCTTAAATCGGTAGCCTGCCGGAGTTATCAATGAATTTGATGTTCCAAACCCGCCAGCTGACGCCTCCAGCAAACGATGGATACTGGACCTGGTTGTGGAGCAAGAGTGGGTTGACAATCAGTAATCCCTCATGTCCCTGCCGAGCATGGGAACGAAGGGGGAAGGCACAGCCACTGAATAAAGACTGAAGCAACCACCCTTTCACTCCGCTCAAGGTGTGCGGAGGTTTACCTATCAAACGCATTGAAATTACACCAGGGACTTCAGGGCAACTTCAATCATCTCATTGAACGTTAACTGACGGTCTTCCGGTGGCAGTGCTTCTCCGGTACGGATATGGTCACTAACGGTACAGATGGCCAAACCCTGTGCGCCAAACTCAGCACATACGCCGTACAGGCCAGCCGCTTCCATCTCGACACCCAGTACACCGTATTTCTCCATGGTATCAAACAGGGTTGCATCCGGGTTGTAGAACAGATCCGCAGAGAACAGGTTGCCCACTTTCACCGGCAGGTTCATGGCACGGGCAGCATTCACGGCATTTTCCAGCAGCCCATAATTGGCAATCGCCGAAAAGTCGTGGTCCCGAAAACGCATGCGATTCACTTTGGAATCTGTACAGGCACCCATACCGATCACAATGTCGCGAACCTGAACGTCCCTGGAAATAGCCCCACAGGAACCGACGCGGATCAGGCTCTTAACACCGTACTCGGTAATCAGCTCTTTGTAGTAAATAGACGCCGAAGGAATGCCCATACCAGACCCCATAACAGACACCCGGACACCCTGGTAGGTGCCGGTAAAGCCCAGCATGTTACGCACATCCGTTACCTGTTCGGCACTTTCCAGGAACGTTTCGGCAATATGTTTGGCACGCAAAGGATCCCCTGGCATCAGGCAGACATCAGCAAAGGCACCGGGCTTGGCATTAATATGAGGTGTCACGGTTAAATCCTCGTTCTCGATAAAACACGACGATCAAAGTGCATCAGGGATGGTTTCCTTGACGCGGATAAGGAATTGTCCCGAAATAATTTCGACATTTTGAACTCGATCTCCGTTCATCCTGAGCTTGTCGAAGGATGCTTGGCACGATCTATCAGAGTCCGGAGTTTCCGCCTTTCGACAGGCTCAGGACGAACGGAGTGCAGAGGCACGACAACCCGTCAAACTTATTGAAACCATGTACTAAGTGGCAATGGCCAAACTTAGCCCTGCCTGAAGATCTCAGGCAGAAACGATGTGCCGTGGTCCATGGGCTCCAGCTCAAAATAGCTGGCCAGTGTCTGCCCGATATCGGCAAAGGTTTCCCGCTGACCCAGGGCACATGGCATCAACTTTTTACTGTATGCCAGAACAGGAATGTGCTCACGGGTATGATCCGTTCCGGGCCAGGTTGGGTCACAACCATGGTCTGCCGCGATAATCAGAAGATCATCGTCGCCCATATAATAAAACAGGTCTGGCAGCATGGCATCCAGCTGCTCCAGCGCACCGGCATAACCGGCTACATCTCGGCGGTGCCCGAACGAAGAGTCAAAATCCACAAAATTGGTGAAGATAATGGTGCGATCACCCGCTTCAATCAATGCTTCACGGGTTGCTTCAAACAGGGCTGGAATACCCGTTGCCTTTACCTTTCTGGTAATCCCCTGGTTGGCAAAAATATCGGCAATCTTGCCAATACTGACCACTTCGCCACCACTGGCTACCAGCTTATCCAGTACCGTGGGTGCCGGGGGCAATACAGAAAAGTCCCGACGGTTGCCGGTGCGCTGAAAGTCCCCTGCATCATCACCAATGAATGGTCGGGCAATCACACGTCCGATGTTGTATGGTTCAAGAATCTCACGGGCAATCTTGCAGACGTCAAGCAGACGATCAAGGCCAAACGTTGCTTCATGGCAGGCAATCTGAAAGACGCTATCGGCCGATGTATAGACAATCGGCTTGCCGGTTTTCATGTGTTCTTCACCCAGCGCTTCCAGAATGCTGGTACCCGAAGCATGACAGTTGCCCAGAACCCCCGGAAGTTCGGCTTTGTCGATCAACTCATCCAGCAGTTCCTGCGGGAAACTGTTTTTCTCATCGCGAAAATAGCCCCAGTCAAACAGCACCGGAACACCTGCCATTTCCCAATGGCCGCTGGGTGTGTCCTTGCCACTGGAGAGTTCTTTGGCATAGCCATAAGCACCGATAATCGGCATATCATTGACCATCCCCTTGGGGAACTCACCACAGGCGTCCCTTGCCGCATGAACCAGGCCAAGACTGGACAGCTCCGGAAGGGTTAACGGGCCTTGTCGACCAATATCTGCCTCGCCATCGGCACAAGCCCGGGCAATATGTCCAATTGTATTGGAGCCAACATCGCCAAATTTATCAGCGTCTTCCGTAGCTCCAATACCGAATGAATCCATCACAAGGATAATTGCACGTTTCATTCGCTACTCCTGACCTGCAATGGTTATGACCGCTATTTGTTGATAAAAATGCACCTTCCGGCTTGTTTCCAAACCCGTGACTAGGAGCCTGTCCGAGAAGGTGCATTGTCAGCTTAAAGCTGTTGGTAAACCAGAGAATGGGTTGGCGGCACCTGTTCAGCAAAACTGAGTGCACCGCGAAACATATCTGCCGCCTGGTTCCATGACGCTTCTGAACTGGCATGGAGCATGGCAATGGGCTGTGAAGGATCAATCCTGTCACCCAGTCGGCAAATTTCCGTAAAGCCTACTCCATAATCAATGGTATCAGAAGCAACTTTTCGACCTCCGCCCAACTGCACCACGGCCATGCCCACTTCCCGGGTATTCATGGCGGCAAGATAACCCTCGGCCTCCATGTACACGGGCTTAACGATGGCCGCAGTGGGCAGGTAATTGTTGTACCGTTCAACGAAGTCCGACGGACCACCAAGACCGTGCACCATTCTGCCGAAGACATCAGCCGCCTGACCATTGTCCAGTACGGCCTGTAGTTTTTCCCTGGCTTGCTCAATTCCGGCAGCAAGCCCCCCGGATACCAGCAGCTCTGCGGATTGTGCCATGGTAATTTCCAGCAGGCGGTCATTGCGATATTCACCCGTAAGGAATTGCACGGCTTCACGAACCTCAACCGCATTCCCGGCAGAAGAGGCAAGGCACTGGTTCATATCCGTCAGCAATGCCGTTGTTTTCACCCCGGTCCCATTGGCTACCTGAACGATACTCTGCGCCAGTTCCACCGACTGCTCGAAGGTTGGCATAAAGGCACCGCTGCCTACCTTGACATCCATTACCAGGGCATCCAGCCCTTCTGCCAGTTTTTTCGACAAAATGGAGGCGGTAATCATGGCAATGGATTCAACCGTTGCCGTCACATCACGAACACCATAAATGCGTTTGTCCGCAGGAGCCAACTCGCCAGTCTGGCCGACAATCGCAACACCGGTCTCCCTGACCACTTTCCGGAACAGCAATTCTGAGGCACTGGTCGTATAGCCGGGAATACTGTCCAGTTTGTCCAGCGTGCCCCCGGTATGCCCAAGACCACGGCCTGAAATCATCGGCACAAAACCACCACAGGCGGCTATCATGGGGCCAAGCATCAGGCTGACCACATCGCCAACACCGCCGGTGGAGTGTTTATCCAGTATGGGGCCCGGGAGATTATCTGACGACCAGTCCATCACCTCGCCGGAATCACGCATGGCACAGGTCAGGGCAATTCGCTCATCAATATTCATCCCCTGAAAGTACACGGCCATGGCCAGCGCACCGATCTGGCCCTCCGACACCGAGTTATCCGTGACACCGGCAATGAAACTACGAATCTCCTGCTCGCTCAGTGCCTCACCTTCACGCTTACGTCGAATAACTTCCTGTGGCAGAAACATATCAGTACCCTTCTTTGCTGGCTTCACCCTGTTTCAGGCCCAGGGCAATCAACAGATTCCCCAGCAGACTGCTGGCACCAAACCGGTAGTGACGTGAGTTTACCCAGCCATCGCCCATAATTTCATCCGCCATGTCCAGGTGTAATGCCGCGTCTTCTGCGGTTCTGATACCTCCGGAAGGCTTGAAACCAACCTGTGTGTTGCCACTGTCGCGGATGGCTTCCAGCATGATCCGTGCGGAGTCTGGTGTCGCATTGACCGGCACCTTGCCTGTCGAGGTTTTAATAAAATCAGCACCGGCTGCAATAGCGATGTCACTGGCCTTACGAATCAGGGCAGGGTCCTTCAGCTCACCGGTTTCAATAATCACTTTCAGCAGGACCTGTTGTTGGCCACTGTCGTCAATACCGCAAACATCTTTGCAGCGGCGAACCAGTTCGGCACCGACTTCTTCGTTGCCCGCCATCAGGGCCCGGTATGGGAATACCACGTCAACCTCATCAGCACCATAGGCAATCGCAGCCCTGGTTTCTGCGACAGCGATTTCAATATCATCCTCACCAGCAGGAAAGTTGGTGACCGTGGCAATAGCAACGTCGTTCAGGCCGAGGGCGTTCAGTGTTTTACGGGCAAGAGGGATGAAGCGGGGGTAAATACAGACAGCCGCCGTGTTTCCGGCTTCGGTATGGGCCTGATGGCACAGAGCAATGATTTTTTCCGGGGTATCATCGTCATTCAGGGAAGTAAGATCCATCAATTGCACAGCCTGACGGCTACGGGCATTAAGATCAGTCATGGGGCAACCCCTCTGGATAAATGGGCATTGACGGGTAGTTGAGAGTAGCAATGAACGGGAAGCCTCACTTCCATTCATTCGCCAGTGGAGCCTGATTCAATAGTATACCAACCAGTAATCTAAACCATTTTCTTTTATGAAATTTGTAGTGAAAAATTCTGAATAGAAACAGCACCGATCAGGTATTATTGCCAACCTTATCTACTCAACTCATTGTCGCCTTCTATGATCCCAACGGAAACGCTACAGATTGTTCGGGCTGTTGCCCATTTTCGTAACTTTACGGCGGCCGCCAGGCATCTGCATAAAGTGCCCTCGGCAATCAGCTATACCGTTCGGAAACTGGAAGACCGCCTGGGCGTACAGCTGTTTCTGCGCGATAGCAAACGCGTTGAATTGACACCCGCCGGTGTACACTTTATCGAACATACCGATAAACTGCTTGCCGACCTGGAGGAGCTTGAAAACAGTACACGACAACTGGCTACCGGATGGGAGAAGGAGCTGCGTATCGCCCTGGATAACGTGGTCAATCAGGGCAAGGTCTACGACCTGATCAATGATCTGCAGGAAGTTCGACCGGAAACCGAGCTGGTGATCAACACCGAAGTCTATAACGGTTCCTGGGACTCCCTGTTTCATGGCCGCTGTCAGATTGTGATTGGTGCCCCCCAGGATATCCCGGAAGCCATTCTCAACCAGGATCGTTTTGCCTGGCGCTCAATGGGTAATATGACCTGGGACTTTGTGGTTGCGCCAGACCACCCCCTGGCGGATCAACAAGAGCCTCTTTCCATGGCAGAGCTTCAGGGGCACCGCTCCATCTGTATCCAGGATACCTCGCGCTTTTTCCGTCATGGCTACAACCTGCTTCTGGAAAACCAGCAGGTGCTTCTGGTACCCAGTTTCAGAGCCGCTATTGAATGCCTGCTAAGAGGACTGGGGGCCACTATTCTGCCCAACCACTTTGCCAGACCCTATATCGAAGCAGGCTTGCTGGTTCGCAAAGAAGTGCCAGACCTGCATTATAATGACGGCTGTCTGCTGGCCTGGAACCAGGAAAACATGGGGCAGGGCCTGAAGTGGGTGCTTGACTGGCTGGGCTCTGAGGCATGGCTGAATAAAGTCTGGCTGCAATACGATGAACAGATGCCAATGGGCTATCACGTCCCGTGAATGGTGCCACCCGCAAAAAGTCAGTCATACTGGCGGAGTTGTTAGACAATCTGCTGCAAAATCAATGGTATAAATGACTGACATTGACTTGCAGGGGAGTACCGCCATGGAATCGATCAGGCCATTTTTCGGTCAGCAGGAGTTAACCATACAGGATCTGAGCCAGGATATGGTTGGCCTGCACAGTATGGATAGTATAGATAACCCGCTGGGCTGCCATGACAGCACACTGGTGCAGATTGAGATGTACAGCCGGATGATCTGCTACGGCTTCAATAACCCATTCCCTCATTCACGTCTGCACCTTGCTTTCGCGCTTCTCAGCATTAAAAGCCTGTTGCATCAGATCAGTCTTGCCGAGCTGGTGATGGGTTCTGCCGAGATTAAAGAGACACCGGTCAAACAGGTACGCCCGGATATCCAGCATATGGAAAAGCTTGAAAAGCTGTTGGACTGTCCGATGATTGCCGGCAGTCTGCCAACTCTGAGAGAAGCACTTCGGTTTGTCCACAGCAGGGACCAACAGGAAATTTACAACATTCTCAGGCGTAAGCTGAAAGGAGAAGGTTAAATCCAAATGGGGGCACTTGCCCCCTTGACTATCGACTTAACGTGTCGCAACCACTTTCACACCACAATCATTCTCAACGGGCAGGCTGGCGTCCATTGCCGTCAACAACGAACCCGTGCTATTCAACAGGCGGAACTGGTTAAACAGCAGATCATAACGGGCATTGATTTCACTCTGCCGGGCAGATGTGTACTCACTCTGACTGTCCAGCAGATCAATGAGCGTACGGTTACCAATCAGGAACTGCTTGTCATAAAGCTCTCTGGATTTGCTCGCCTGAACCACATGCTCTTCCAGCGGCCGCAAACGCCGGGATCCATAATCAATCGCCACCCAGGCCAGACGAATCTCTTCCTCCACCTGACGACGAGCCCGGTTGCGCACTTCCATCGCCTCATTCACCAGTTTGGTGGTCTGGCTGCGGCGAGCCTTATCACCACCGCCGTTGTAGAGGTTATACGTCATATTCAGTTTAGCTACATGACTATAGGTATCCCCTTTACCACCATTGGCATCGGTATCCCAGTTGGCCCCCACCTCCAGCTCCAGGCGGGGCATAAAGGCACTCTTACTCGCTTCATATTGAGCTTCGGCCGCTTGCACATCTGCGCTGGCCAATTTCATCACCGGATGAATTTCTGTGCCCAACTTTAACGCTGCCTCCAGAGAAACCGGTGTACCTGATGGCACTTCAGGCAACGTATAAGAAGCCGGGAGATTACCCACCAGACGCTGGTATTGTGTTTTTACATCACGAAGTACAGACTCGGCACTGATCTCATTGGCCCTGGCCAGCACCAGACGACTCTGGGCCTGAGCCACATCAGCCTCATTGCTGCGGCCTTTGCGCCCCTGTTTTTCAATCAGTTCAACGACACGTTCATGTTCAGCAGAATTGGCCTGCATCAGCTCAACAATGGACTGCTGACGCATGACATTGATATAGGCCTGGGTCACCTGCAGTGCCGTATTACCGGCTACCGAACACACCTCCTGGGCTGCGGACGCCTGCCTCGCCTTCTGACGATCCACCTCACTGCCAACCGCAAAACCATCAAACAACATTTGACGTGCAATCAGGGAGGCATCCCGGCGGGTTCTGTCCTGGTCTTTACTGTCAGCATCGCCCGCATTAAAAGCACCTATGGTTGTGCTGTTACGGCTGTTCTCATACCCAATCCCGGCCGTAAGATCCACACTGGGCAGATACCCGGCCTTAGCCTGGGTAATTTCATCCATACGGGCATCCGCTTCGGTAGTGCGGATCAGAATTTCCGGATTGGTCGCCAGCGTCTGGTTGATGGAATCCAGCAAGGTATCTGCCCGGGTATTGGCGGTTAACACTGCGGCAGACAATATCGATACTTTTAAAAACGTCGGAAACATCCTTTTTGCGCTCCTTTTCCACTTCAAATTATGGTTAGTTTTATTGCGTATTTAAACAATCAGCTGGCCGTTGTTAATCAGCTGTTGAAGTACATCATTGCCATCAATACTGCCGGACTCATTCAGGTCATTCCAGCCCGTGGTGTTGTCAAAAACAATGGTGAGTTTGTCTCCGTCAGCATCAAGGGTATCTGCTGTAAACTCGATAAATGCCTTGCCGTTTTGGTAAGTTGCAGAAATTCCCTTCGCCTGAAGAGTCTCTGGATTAACAATTTCCTTAACACCAAAATCAACAAGACCAGAAAGATCCAGAACATCCGCATCACTGTTTTCGCTCAGGGGGTCGCCCAAAACAAAATCGGTGATGGTATCCATCTGCACAGTTTCTCCATCCAGCAAGTCTGCAATTTTGAAAATAAACAGATCAGAGCCATCACCGCCAGCCAGTGTATCGTTTCCTTCACCCCCATCGATAAAGTCCTTACCTGCACCACCATTAATCGTGTCGGTCCCCTCATCACCACTGAGTATATCGTTTCCGCCCTTGCCATTTATGGTGTCATTACCAGCAACGCCATTAATGACGTCGTTGTTTTCACCACCATCCAATGTCTCAGCATTTTGAGTACCTGTTTTACGATTCTCTGGAAGAACATCCGGAAAAACAGTGTAGTTAAGATCAAGCACGCTTTCCGAACTGGTATCACCATCTTGATCCTGCGCAACCGCCGTAAAGGTCAGAGACACATTTCCAACAAAATCGGGTGCTGGTTTTAACTCCATATTGGCAAGAGTCCAGTCACTAATATCGATGGAAGTGGAATCTTCCGTAGCAGTGAACGAACGAGTCCCATCCGTTAGGGTAACGCCCACAGGAATATCTGAAACAGTAAGAATCAGAATATCATTGTCGTTTGCTTTCTCTGCGGTGATATTAAGCGGAATACTGGGCATTTTTTGGTAACCGACCGTCTCAACCCGGATATTGTCGAGGATTACGCCAGTAGTATCACGTTCGTCACGATCGGCAGCTAATATCTCGAAACGTGTATTTTCACCGGAAGCCACAAAATAAAAGGTGTGTGTCTTAAGATCGAAGAGATTTCCCGGAGTAATAGTCGTAATCGTAGTCTGTTTAGTGACATTGCCGTTTGAATCCAGATCAGAGACCAAGACTTCTATAGCGGACTCAAAGCCACCCTGGCCCTCACGTGCTGCATGGTCGAAAGTGAACTGAAATACTTCACCAGATATAGATTCAATATCTACAAAGATATTGTTATCCCCGGGATCCGCTTTCAACTCCAAAACATGGTTTTTATCACTTTCTCCTCCATAAAAATCTTCTCTACCAATTTCCAGATCACCTCCTGCATTGTCTGTCTTAAAGCCTAAAGAGTCAGCTTCGACATCAATACGATACCCTACCTCTGGAACCGGAACCTGAAAGTCAGTGTACAGGCTGGTACCTCTGGTATTTGCATTAATACTGGGAGCGTCAGGTATCGTATCAACAGTAATCTGTACCGTCGCCTCGCCCGAGCTGTTGGTGCCATCGGTGATGGTGTATTTGAAGCTGTCTCCGGTGGTTTCACTGCCATCGTGACGGTACTGGGTGGTGCCGTCTTCCCTGATGAACACAACCCCGTTGGCCGTGGCAACTTTTTTGTAGCCTGCTGCGGCGGTGTAAGTAGCGTCATCACTGTCGGCCAGGTCCGCCCAGACGGTGCCGTTGACACTCGCGATGGTCAGGGTGTCGGCTGGCA
>NZ_JBLYZG010000060.1:0-29128 GCF_049310245.1 Endozoicomonas sp. ALB115
GGCATTGTTCCAGACCTCGTTAAGAAAGCGGTGGTTGCAAAGTTGGAACAGATTGAGGCAGCAAAAACGCCAGTAGTAACATCAATCCCTCAGCAAGGACTTCCAGCAGGGGCAGGCATACCAACTCAAGGGAACCAGGTTGCCAACAGTCGCATTCAAGGGCCGCTATCTGACTTTGACGCGGCAATGGAAGCTCTGGATCGTTTTCGCGAATTGGGAAGTGCAGAACTTGAACTGCTGGAACCCCACCGAAGCCGTATGACTTATGTTGAATTAAGCACTGCTATCTGCAAAATGAGCTACGCAGTGGATTCAGAAACACGGAAAGAATGGAATGAAGCCAGCAAGAAAAGGAGAAGAGACCCACTTGGGCTTGATGAAATAGTGGAATGGGATTTGGATTCATGGGCGACACTGGATTCATTGGCGACAGAGTCAGAACTGGTCAACAACGATGACTGGATGGAAGAGTTCCTACAAGGGCTGTGATATGCATTAAGAAGGTCTTGAAACTGTTGGGACTGCATAACAGAATCTCCCATTTCAGATCCGGCCAATGCCATTGTGGCCATTGATCGCTGGAAGGCTGACTTCAGGTTCGACGCTTCAACCCCGGTGAATGGGTGATGAAAAGTTTTTTTTCGGTTTTGGTCAGGAACTTTGTATCGATCAGGTGTTCAAACAACGCAGGCTCATGTCCGAGGTCACTTTGTTATGAATGTCACTGGTTCTCAAATTATACGGCAAGTTCCAGCTTCACCAGTTCAGGAGAAGCAACACGAAGGAGTGGAAGCCATACCAGCAAAAGAGCCATCCTGCAGTGAGATGGCTAACGTCTTCCCGAAGTTGACAGACACAGAAACGCTGGTCGAAAAAGCCAAGGCGGTTGCCAGACAATTAAAAGATCCTGACGGTAAATTAAACGACTGGGAGTTTCCCTGTAATTTAACCCCGTTGCATATTGCCTGTCTTGCTGGTGATATGGAACTGTTAAAACTCGCAATGCTGGATGATTTTTGCCAGGAGCACATTGATCAGCAAACATCTGCTGATACTGATGTTGATGCTACTGCAAATGAAACTAGTGCCAATGCAGCAACTGCATCACCAGAGGGCAATAACGAAGTTGGTGATCAACGGCCAATTGCCACGAACCACGACACGGCTTTGCATTTTGCCCTGCTGACCGGCTGGGACAAAGGAGCATTAGCGCTTATCGAAGAGCTTGATGTTCAGGATAAACTGAAAAACACGATTAACGACAGAGGCGAAAGCCTGCTCAGTCTGGCGGCAAGTCACAGCAGTCTTGAAGTTGTTCGTGGGCTTTGCGATTCTTTCAAGGCGAGTGAAAATTATCGGGAGTATCTGTTTCACAAATCAGAACACCAGAGAACCTTGCTTCATTGTGCAGTAGACCAGAATGGTCCGGAAGTTTTCAACTATCTGCAAGATCAGCAAATGTCCGCAACCAGAGAAATGATCGCAGGTTCGGCGAATGATCAGGACAACCAGCTCCGGATGCTCCCGAGAACAACGCGTGCTGATAAAGATAGAAATGGTAATACACCCGAGAAACTTGCCGCAATGAAAGCTGGTCTGCGTTATATCCAGCAATTTCATGACAATCCCAAACTTGTAGAGGAAGTACGTTTTAGTGACAATAAAAACCCCTGGCTAAATTACTACTTGCAAGACATTACTGGTTTAATGCAGCCTATATCCTGGATTTCGCCGTTTAGATCATGCAACCTCGTATGAAGTGATCAGTCACTGCCTGTTCCGAAGTAATTTCTGACCAGGCAGAATCGATTGCCATGGCTTTCCGGTTTATCACAGAACATCTCCACGTTCTACTCTTCACCCCTGGTAAATAAGTGATGGGAAATTTTTGATTGTAGTGAGGAACTTTGTGCCGGTCGTGTATTCAAATTACGCAGACACATGTTCGAGGTCACTTTGTTATGGATGTCAATACTTCCCAAACTAATCTGTCTTTTCAGTCTTCAGCAGCCAAGGAAACGCAACTCGAAGGAGTGAAGGCCACACCAACAAACGGGCCTTCCTGCGGTGAGGTTGCCAAGGCCTTTACGGAGTTGACAGACATTAAAATGTTGGTCGAAACAGCTCAGCTGGCAGCTGGACTATTAAAAAGTGCTGAAGGTGGATTAAACGACTGGGATCTCCCTTGTGATTTAACCCCATTGCACATTGCCTGTCTCGCAGGTGATATGAAGCTCTTACAGCTCGCTCTCAAGAATGATGTCTGCCGGAGTCGCATTGATCAACACACGGCGTCTTGTTCTACTACCACTACGTCTTCTACTCCCGATTCCATTACTATCACTACTACTATCTCTGTCACTGCGGCTATCGCTGCTAATGCTGCACGACTGGAGGACCCTGGCGAGATTAGAAATATCCTGCCAATTGCCATGAACCACGACACGGCCTTGCACTTTGCCCTTTTGACCGGCTGGAATGAAGGGGCACTCACCCTTATGGAAGCACTCAGAAAATTGGGTAAACTGGCAAATACCACGAACGACAAACGCAATAGCCTGTTTAGTCTGGCGGCAAGTCACAGCAGTCTTAAAGTAGTACGTGAGCTTTGCAGTCATTTCATGGGGAGTGAACATTACCGAGCGTATTTATTTCACAAATCAGAAGACCAGAAAACTTTGCTTCATTGTGCTGTGGAGCAGGATGATCATGAAGTTTTCGAATATCTGCAACGGGAGCAAATGGAAACAACCGACAATATAAATTGCGCTTTGGCAAGAAAACATGGCTACCGTTACCACGATTTCCCGGAGAGATTACCGACAACAACACGTGATAATAAAGATAGAAATGGCAACACACCCGAAGAACTTATTGCGCTGAAACTTGGATTGGATAACATCCAGAAATTGAAAGACAATCCCAGGCTCTTAAAGCAAAAACGTTATCATGGCTGTGATAGTCTCTGGGAAAAATATTACTTGCAAGACATCACCTTTCTCATTGATCCAGTATCCTGGATTCCGCCCTGGGAAAAACCACCACTCAGCTACTTCTTCGGATGAAGTGATTGCCTGTTCCAAATCATTTAGCTCAGGACAAAATATCAACAACTGCTTCTAATTCCGATATTGCCTGCGCTATTTCAGTACGATAATCAAACGTTTGTCGCTTAACCGCATGTCGCTTCAGCTGCGTGCGGGCTCCATCGATGGTAAAGCGCTGATCGTATAAAAGACTGCGGATCTGTCGAACCAGCTGTACGTCCTCATGGCGGTAATAGCGCCGATTACCTCGACGAACCGGTGACAGTTGGGGAAATTCCTGCTCCCAATAGCGCAGCACATGAGACTTAACCAAACAGAGCTCACTGACTTCGCCAATGGTAAAGTAGCGTTTGCCAGGGATAGCTGGCAGATCACTCGTCCTGAGTTCCATGTCCTGCATAGGTTTCCACTCTCGCCTTGAGTTTCTGACCGGGTTTGAAGGTCACCACACGTCGTGGGGTGATCGGGATTTCCTCTCCCGTTTTCGGGTTCCGGCCTGGTCTTTGACGTTTATCGCGCAAATCAAAGTTACCAAAGCCGGACAGTTTCACCGATTGGTTTTTTTCGAGAGACTGGCGAATTTCCTCAAAAAACAGCTCGACCATCTCTTTGGCTTCGCGTTTGTTAAGGCCAAGCTCTTCATTCAGTCGCTCGGCCATATCGGCTTTCGTCAGGGCTCCCATGAACCAATCCCCTTTTTTGTTTTTCCCATGGTAATAGCTGTATCGGGTTTTCTGAAAGAAAGATAACAGGCTATTACCATGATCTTATTATTCACTCTGAGGCCATTGACTGGCGTTTACTGACGCAGGCTGGCATCGAAGTCCTGTTTCAAGCGGGCAACAACACGGTCAACCAGCTCATTAACCTCGTCATCCTTTAGAGTGCGGGAAGGATGCTGTAAGGTCAAGCCCATGGCCAGGCTCTTGAACCCTGCTTCAATACCCTGACCGGCATAAACATCAAAAGTATTGACCCGGCGCAACAGTTCACCGGCTTCACTGGCAATTACCCGTTCAATATCGCCAGCAGCAGTGGCGGCATTAACCACCAGTGCCAGGTCACGGCGAACTTCAGGATACTTCGACAGGGCTGCAAAACGGGTAACTTGGCCTTCAGTCACCGCTTTCAGGCTGAGCTCAACCAGGTAAACCGCAGCGGGCATATCCATCGTCTTTGCCAGCGATGGGTGCAGGGCCCCCATATGACCAATCACTTTGCCATCACGCACAATTTCGGCACACTGGCCAGGATGCATGGCAGCATGCTCGCCCTTACGGAACACAAACTCATTACCGGCCTGACCCAGGGCAAAGACCGCTTCGAAATCGCCTTTCAGGTCAAAGAAGTCAACGGCTTCAGCCTTACCCTGCCAGCTTTCCGGGTGACGACTGCCAGTCATCAGGGCAGCCAGCATTGGCTCCTGTTTAAGTTCATCGCCGTCTTTACCCTTTTCCCTGATAAAGGTCAGACCTGTTTCAAACAGACGAACCCGGCTTTGCTGACGATTCAGGTTGTAGCCAGCAGTTTTAACCAGTCCCGGCAGCAACGTTGTGCGCATCACGGACAGGTCGCTGGCAATCGGGTTGGACAGGGCAACAGGCTCACGCTGAGGATCAAACAGCCGGTGCAGTTCCGGAGCGATAAAGCTGAAGCACACCGCCTCCTGATAACCACGGGCCGTCAGTACACGACGAATGTCTGATTCCTGAACCCGGGACTCGTCCACCTGCTTCATCTTTAACAGCGCTGTCGGCGTGCTCTCAGGCAGATTGTTGTAGCCGTAAATTCGGCCAAGCTCTTCCACCAGATCTTCTTCGATGGCAATATCAAAGCGCCAGCTGGGGACAGACACCGTCCAGCATGCCTGGTCATCGGTCTCTTCAACAAGCGTTAAGCCCAGACCCAGGCGCGACAGTAATGCTTCGATATGACGGTTTTCGATGGCCATACCCAGCAGTGACGTCACTTTTTCAGAACGCAGTGTCACTTCACGCAGAGCAGGCAGGTGGGCTTCGCTGGCCACTTCCGTTACCGGACCCGGTTCACCGCCACAAATCTCGACGATCAGGGCCGTGGCACGTTCAACCGCGTTGTTCTGCAGCTGGAAATCCACACCCCGTTCAAAGCGGTGGGAAGAGTCCGTGTGCAAGCCATAGGAACGGGCCTTACCGGCAATGGTAATCGGATCAAAGAATGCGCTTTCCAGGAAGATATGACGGGTCTGGTCACTGACGCCGGAACCTTCTCCCCCCATCACCCCGGCAATCGCCAGAGCCTTCTGCTCATCAGCAATGACCAGTGTGTTGTCGTTCAGTGTGACTTCCTGACCATCCAGCAGGGTCAGCTTCTCGCCAGCCTCCGCCATGCGCACATGAATGCTGCCAGAGAGCGTATCCAGGTCAAAACCGTGCATAGGCTGACCCAGTTCCAGCATAACGTAGTTGGTAACATCCACCACCGGGTCAATGGAACGAACACCGGAGCGACGCAGATGCTCAGTGAGCCACAATGGCGCAGAACGGGAAACGTCCACGTTACGAATAACCCGGCCAACATAGCGCGGGCAGCCCTGTGGAGCATCAATATGAATCGGGAAGGTATCGTCAATGGCGGGTGCCACTTCGGCTATCTGCTCTTCTGTCACATCCGCCAGAAAGTTTGCGCTGACTTCACGGGCCAGACCGGCGATGCTCAGACAGTCACCACGATTAGGCGTCAGATCCACATCGATGATCTTGTCGTCCAGAGAGAGGTATTCACGAATATTCTGGCCAACCGGGGCATCCGCAGGCAGCTCCAGCAAACCATCGGAAGACTCAGCCATGCCGAGCTCTTCTTCGGCACAGAGCATGCCGAAGGATTCAACACCGCGCAATCTGGCTTTTTTGATTTTGAAGTTGCCGGGCAATACGGCACCCACGGTGGCAAAGGGAACCTTGATCCCCACCCGGGCATTAGGGGCACCACACACCACCTGGCAAGACTCACTGCCGGTACTGACCTGAGTCACCCGCAGCTTATCGGCGTCCGGGTGCTGCTCACAGGCAACAATTTCACCAATAACGACACCGGTAAACTCACCGGCAACCGCTTCAACCTCGTCAACCTCCAGACCGGCCATGGTGATTTTATCCACCAGCGCCTGGGTATCGACCTCAATATTGACCCACTGCCGCAACCACTTTTCACTGAATTTCATGCTATTTACTCAATCCTGCTAAAACCGTTCTTAAACGTTTGAAAATGACGCCGTCCTCAACGGAACTGATCCAGGAAGCGCAAGTCGTTCTCAAAGAACTGGCGCAGGTCATTGACGCCATAACGCAGCATGGCAAAACGCTCAACCCCCATACCAAAGGCAAAACCGGTGTACTTTTCAGGATCGATCCCGGAGTAGCGGAACACGTCCGGATGCACCATGCCGCAGCCCAGGACTTCCAGCCATTTGATCGAGCCATCGTCGTTACGGCCCCACTCAATATCCACCTCGGCAGAAGGCTCAGTGAACGGGAAGTAGGATGGACGGAAACGAACCTGCAGGTCATCCCGCTCAAAAAAGATTCTCAGGAAATCAATCAGAACACTTTTCAGGTCCGCAAAGCTGACTTTCTCGGCAACGTACAGACCTTCCACCTGGTGGAACATCGGGCTGTGGGTCTGGTCAGAGTCGCAGCGATACACCTTACCCGGGCAGACAATGGCAATGGGCGGGTTCTCGTTATTTTTGACGAAGCGCTCCATGGTGCGAACCTGAACCGGTGAGGTGTGGGTTCTCAGTACGGTAGTGTCGTCAAAATAGAACGTGTCGTGCATGGCACGGGCCGGATGGTGACCGGGAATATTCAGGGCTTCGAAGTTGTGGTAATCATCTTCGATTTCCGGCCCTTGCTCCACGGTAAAGCCGATGCGACCGAAATAGTCGGTAATCCGTTCCATGGTACGGGTAATCGGGTGAACAGTACCCGGCACCTGACCACGCCCGGCCAGGGATACATCAATGGCCTCACTGGCCAGTCGGGCATCCAGGGCCTGTTGATCCAGCAACGCTTTCTTATGGTTGATCGCGTCCTGAACCTGCTGCTTACCCTTGTTAATCAGCCCACCTGCTTTTGGTCGCTCCTCAGGGGAGAGCTGGCCAAGGGCCTTGAGCAAAGAGGTCAGCTCGCCTTTCTTACCAAGGAACTGAACGCGGATCTCGTCCAGACCTGAGGCGTCAGCAACGGCTTCAACGGCACTGAGTGCGCTGGCCACCAGCGTATCAAGCGTGTTATCCAGATTCTCCATGGGGTTTCCAAAACAGATGAGCTACAGAAAATAAACGGTCAATTCTAACGGCTGAACCTTGCCTTGGGTAGAGTTGTCACCGCCAATAATGGAGAGTATTTGTCTTTGTGCCTCAACCCGGCTGTGCAGATCATTTGTCAAACACCCCCCGGATTCTTTAGAATCTTGCCAACTTAAAAGGACTGGCACCCAATTGACCATGCAGATCACGGTAAACAATCAGCCGATGGCAGTGGAGCCCCCTGTCAGCGTTGAGGCCCTGTTACAGCAACTGAACCACCTGGAAAAAGGCATAGCCCTTGCGGTCAATAGTAAAATCATCAGCCGCTCCCGGTGGGCATCTTATCTGCTGAGTGACGGGGATAACATTACGCTGATAAAAGCAACGGCGGGTGGCTAGACAAACATAAACCAAAGCGCACTAAATAACGTAAGGCTGGCATGCTGGAAATTGCGGATAAAACCTTTTCTTCACGACTGTTTACCGGAACTGGAAAGTTCAGTAACAGCCAATTGATGACCGATGCCATCATTGCCTCCGGCAGTGAACTGGTCACTATGGCGCTGAAGCGGGTTGACCTGAATGAGCAGCAGGACAATATCCTCGGGCCTCTTCTCGACCGACAGCTGGAGCACAACCTGAACCTGCTGCCAAACACCTCAGGTGCCCGCACTGCGGATGAAGCCATTTACGCAGCCCAGCTGGCCAGAGAAGCCCTCGGCACCCATTTCGTCAAAGTCGAAATTCATCCAGACCCCAAATACCTTCTGCCAGACCCCATTGAAACCCTGAAAGCCTGCGAAACATTAAGTGCCATGGGTTTTGCCGTCATGCCTTATATCCATGCAGATCCGGTTCTCTGCAAACGCCTGGAGGAAGTGGGTGTTGCCGCCGTTATGCCCCTGGGTTCCCCCATTGGCAGTAACCTGGGTCTGAAGACCAAAGAGTTTATCCAGATCATTATTGAACAAAGCTCGGTACCGGTGGTGATTGATGCGGGCATAGGCAGCCCTTCCGATGCGGCCCAGGCCATGGAGATGGGGGCTGATGCCGTGCTGGTTAATTCCGCCATTGCCGTGGCCCGTGATCCGGTACAAATGGCCATCGCCTTTAAAGATGCCGTTATCGCCGGGCGCAGGGCTTACCAGGCCGGTCTTGGTGGGCGCGCTTTACAGGCTCAGGCCAGCAGCCCGTTAACGGCCTTTCTGGATGACCTTTAGGAGAGGACCTGATGACCTTTCTTGACCACTTTAATCAGCTTCAGTGGGATGAACTGAAAATGACCATCCACAGCCAGACCGCTGCGGATGTAGAGAACGCCCTGCACAGCACCAGACTGAACCATCAGCAGTTTCTGGCACTGATATCCCCGGCAGCAGAGCCCTACCTGGAAGCCATGGCGCAAAAAAGCAGGCAGCTGACCCGACAACGGTTCGGCAATACTTTGCAGCTCTTTATTCCCCTCTATCTCTCCAACAAGTGCACCAATATCTGCACTTACTGCGGCTTTAGTCTCGGTAACAAAATTCGCCGAAAAACCCTGAAGATGGACGAGCTGGACCGGGAAGTGGCAGCGATCAAAAAGATGGGTTTCGATCATATCCTGCTGGTGACTGGCGAAGCCCCGGGGACGGTGGGTGTCAGCTACATCAAATCGGTGATTGAGCGGCTGCGGCCACACTTTGCCCATATCAGTATTGAGGTCCAGCCTCTGGATCAGGAAGATTACCAATCCCTGATGGCAGCTGGCCTTGATGCGGTGCTGGTTTACCAGGAAACCTATCACCGGTCTGCCTATGAGCAATACCATCTCCGGGGCAGCAAAATGAATTTCAATTACCGTCTGGAAACCGCTGACCGACTGGGACGGGCGGGCATTGATAAAATCGGCGTTGGTGCCTTGATTGGCCTGGAAGACTGGCGAACCGACTCAGCCATGGTGGCGGCTCACCTGGATTACCTGGAAAAGACCTACTGGCGCACCCGCTACGCCATTTCCTTCCCCCGGTTGCGCCCCTGTGAAGGTGATTTTCAGCCGGTATCGGTGATTTCTGACCGTCAGCTGGTTCAGCTGATCTGTGCTTACCGCCTGTTCAAACCCGAAGCCGAGCTCTCCTTATCCACCCGTGAATCGGCAATGTTCCGGGATAATGTCCTGCCCCTGGGCATCACCACCATGAGCGCCTATTCCAGCACCCACCCGGGTGGCTATGCGGATGACAATATCCTGGGCAATGAAGATCTGGAACAGTTCACCATTGACGACAACCGACGTCCAGAAGCAGTGGCGGATGCCATTCGTGCCAAAGGGCTCGAACCGGTCTGGAAAGACTGGTCCCACTGTTTCAGCCATTAACAGTTTCACTTGGTCAGTTATCCGGCTATGAGCAACTCAGCAAACAATTCATCAGGCAACTCTTCTGACAATGATGACATCTCTGCTTTCCTGAAAGAGATGAAAGGCGTCAACCCGTTAAAACAGAAAGCAACCGCAGATACCCGGAGAGTTCAGCGGGTCACACCGGGCCAGGAGATTCGCAAGGCCGCTGCGGAAGACACCTTTACCGACCCGAATTTTCTCTCCCTGCTCAACCCGAAGATGGTCAAACCCCATGACTTTCTGGTCTGGAAGCGGGATGGCGTACAGGAAGGCGTGTTCAAAAAACTCCGCCTGGGCAAATATGATATTGAGGCACGCCTTGACCTGCACCACAAAACCGCCCGGGAAGCCCGGGAGCAGGTTTTCCAGTTTATCAATGATTGCCGGGAACACGAGCTGCGTACCGTCTTGATAGCCCACGGGCGCGGTGAGAAAAGCAGTCCACCTGCCCTGCTGAAAAGTTACCTGTACAACTGGCTACCCCAGATGGAAGCGGTGCTGGCGTTTCACAGCGCACTGAAAGTCCATGGCGGCTCTGGAGCACTGTATGTGATGATCAGAAAAAGTGAGCGGGAAAAACTGGAAAACCGCGAGCGCCACGCAAAACGGACAAAATAAACTACCTGAAGTCGGCAAATGTTAGAACTATAAGACCAAATCCGAGTCTAATCTGAACTCAGAATAGCTCGGAAAGGTGACAGAGATGGATGCCAATCAGTCGGCTTCAGCAACTCAAGGTTCTTCAATTGGTTCTCACACTGAGACTCCCACCTCTCAACCAGGACCTCGTTCACGGCATAAGCATCGAGAGATTCATCGACCCAAAAAAGCCTCCAAGAGCACTTCTGCCCGCAGCCTCTCAGAAAGAGAGAAAGTTGCAAAAGCTCTATATGACAGGGGGGCTTCCTCTATGCAGCATATTCCTGACCGGGTTCTTAAAAATCAGTGGCAATCAGAAACCGCTCACCTTCCGAGAGAATACCAACGACAGCATATTGCTGAGATGCAAGGATTAAAAAAAATACAAAAACTGGTTCAGGAGGGACGAAAAGATGAGCTGGATAAAATTATTGGGACCACAGTGTCTTATACAGATATTACCGATAGCATTCAAGCAGTGATCAATAAAAGTGAACAGCATCCGGAAAAACCCGGCATAAATCAGCAACTCCGACAGATTAAAGAACAAACGCCTGTTACTCAATTAAAAGTACTTAAATCAATAGCGCTTGATCTATCAAGTACATTACACAGAAAAAGCAAGGAGTTCCTGACAAAAACAGACAAGGAAAACTTTCATCACTGGTTTCAGGCAACCATGCGCTGCATGCTGAAAACAGACGCTATTGAGCAGCCATCTGACAACAAACTGTCTGTAATTGCTGAAGCAACCCTTCAATTGTTTCAGATAATCATCGACAGACAATTAGCCGATCCCGATCTTGTTCCTTATGTTCTTCTGGCAAAAACATTGGGTAAACTTTACAAGCTGTCCATTAATCAATCCGTTTCGGGAGAAACAAGAGCCAGACTAACGACGGTTATCGCATCACTTTGTGATAGCTTTGAGAACTCTGACATTGCCCGAACCCCGGCATTTATTGGCTTGAGAGAGCAATCGCTGGTCATTCATCTGAAATCACTAAATCCTGCCGGAGTTAATATTCCTTCCAGTAAAAGCATAGAGATTCTTACTGATCTTATTGAAATAACTCCAACCACGGAAAACCTATTTTTATTGATAAAAATCCTTGTAAACTTTTATGGCCTGGTTGATTTTGGAGATGAAGAGCAAGTAAGGCAACAGATAAAAAAAATCACTGCATCAGATGTTTCCGATGCTCTGATGGCTTACCTTGACGGCAACACAGCAGAAGTTGTCGCTTTAGATAGTCAAAACCCCATGGTTATCTGGCTGAAGGCCATGATTGCCCTTAACCATCAGCTTGACCCGGAAAAGTCTGAACGGTTATTAGTTGATGCTGCCAGTAAAGACGATACGATGCACTTTGAACTGGCCCGGTTTTACCTTGAGCACTGCCAGTCTCCTGATCGTGAAAAACTGGCAACCATCAAATCTTTATTAGAGAAATCAGAATCCAGACTCCATGAAGCAGAACGGTCTTTATGGTTGCAATGCCATGCAAAGGTTAATCAACTGATATTCCTGGAGGAAGAAAGCCACATAACACCCTCAGGTAACCATGCATTGCAGGCCGATCCTCCTGAGAAAAACGACAGGGTTAAGTTAATCGAAACCAAACCTTCAGCGACACCTGCCATAGAGATGAAACAAGTGTCATTAACCGATCTATCTTCAGTGATGTCACTGGCAGAAGCTCTCATCAATAAATATCAATATCACCAGGATACCACTTCTGGTAATAACGATGCGGTTAAAGAATTTTCAGTTATTGGCTGGAAGGGAAAAAAACTCAACCCTTTTGAAGCAATGAAGCCTGAAAACCGGAATCCTGTCATCAATAAGCTGCTTCGCCATATTCATACCTGTAGAATTTTCAACAATCTCGAAGAGGAAGTCAGATGTTATGACATTCTGAAAAACCAGAAATTCATGTTCATGTTACAGTTCGAACGCCTGCTCGAAGAAGCAACATGGACGCTTCTTCATTGCACTGAAGATCCGCATAGCGGTGGTCTAAGATCAACTCAACAAGAGCGGCTGGATGCCCTGAATTTGGCAAAGCAGATGATGATCCTGTGCCTGCAACACACGGTTAAACAAACTGAGATAGTAGACGGTGAACAGCGGGTTAACGACCGTATTGCATCGCTAACTGACTGGCTTGATAACATCAATAACTTTGGCGGCGATAAAGAATTGCAACAGTATATGAGACACAATATCCGTTGTCGCGCAGGAAGTGGTCTTGGTCATATCTTTCGATTTATTCAGGAGGAAACAGGAAGAAGCGAAATGGCAAAAAAGGCCTCCCTGTGCTTCGGGGCCAAGACGACATTTGACCCCTGCTATAAACCGGAAGGCAAAGGCCCTGAAGAAAATAGAGAACAATACTACCGTCGGGTAACTCTTTACCGATAATCTTAACGTTAAACCACACTCGGCGTTGGAGGCTCTTAGTGTGGCATACCTGTCCTCATTGCCAGTCACAAGCATAGATACAAAAACTGATCAAAATTGATACAGATCATTCATCTTTTATTTTTTTGATAACTTTTATTCAGTTAGGTAGTACCACTTATTGCTGATAATTATGGAGAGGCACAGACTAAACCCAGCCAGCCTGCTGTTACCAAGCAAAACAGGCTTATCCGATGCAGGCTAATGATTTTCCTCCAGTGCGCAAGTATGGCGCTATCCCAGGCCAAGAAAATGACAGACCTTACCCAATACCGAATTGAACACGATCTGCTCGGTGAAGCTCCGGTTCCGGAAAATGTTTACTATGGCATCCAGACCCAGCGTGCCATTGAAAACTTCCAGATCAGCGGTGTTCAGCTGAACCACTATGCCAACCTGCCACGGGCCCTGGCTATGGTCAAGAAAGCCTGTGCACTGGCGAACCGTGATCTGGGCATGCTGGACCAGCAGAAAGCAGAAGCCATTGCTGATGCCTGTGATGAGATCATCGAAGGTCGTCTGCACGATCAGTTTGTTGTTGACATGATTCAGGGCGGTGCGGGTACTTCCACCAACATGAACGCCAACGAAGTCATCTGTAACCGTGCCCTGGAACTGATGGGACATCGTCGTGGTGAATACCAGTACCTGCACCCGAACACCCACGTCAACATGGCACAGTCTACCAACGACGTATACCCGACAGCGATGCGTCTGGCCATGGTGCTCAAGCACAAGTCACTGCTGGTTGCCATCAAGACCCTGAAAAATGCCTTGGACGTCAAAGCCAACGAGTTCAACGACATTCTGAAGATGGGTCGCACCCAGTTGCAGGACGCCGTTCCTATGACCCTGGGTCAGGAATTCCGTGCTTTCAGCACCACCATCGGTGAGGACATTCAGCGTATCGGTGAAATGGCCGCGCTGCTGCGTGAAGTGAACCTGGGTGGTACGGCGATCGGTACCGGCATCACGGCTGACAGCCGTTATGCGCCGCTGGCCATCAAATACCTGAGTGAAATCTCTGGTCAGGAAATGATTCTGGCTGGCGACCTGGTGGAAGCCACTTCTGATATGGGTGCATTCGTTATTTTCTCCAGCGCCCTGAAACGTCTGGCGGTTAAGCTGTCCAAAATCAGCAATGACCTGCGTCTGCTCTCCAGTGGCCCGCTGTGTGGCTTTAACGAGATCAACCTGCCAGAAATGCAGCCTGGTTCGTCTATCATGCCTGGTAAGGTCAACCCGGTTATCCCGGAAGCCATGAACCAGATCGCTTTCCACGTTATTGGTAACGACATGGTGGTAACCCTGGCTTCTGAGGCCGCGCAGCTGCAGCTGAACTACGCTGAACCAGTATTGGTTTACAAGATTCTTGAGTCTATCCAGCAGCTGTCTGCCGGCATGAACATGCTGACTGAGAAGTGCATCAAGGGCATTACCGCCAACCGTGACGTGTGCCAGAGCTACGTAGACGACAGTGTTGGTCTGGTTACCGCACTGAACCCATACCTGGGCTACGAAAACTCCAGCCGCATCGCCAAGACTGCCCTGAAGAGCGGCCGTCGTGTAGTTGACCTGGTGCTGGAAGAAGGCCTGCTGACCGAAGATCAGCTAAAAGAGATCCTGAAACCGGAAAACATGATTGCGCCGCTGAATCTGAGCCAGTCAGCTCACTGATGATTTAACACTGACTTCAGAGCCTGTAGAAGTACAGGCCTTTTGCTTCAATACCCTCCACCACAAACACTCCACCTACGCACAAATCCACAACCCAAGCAGTATTATCCCTGATAACAATACAGGAAATATCATCTAATATAATGCGCCTTACTCAGATTGATGTTTGTTTGCGTTACATAACCTGTAAATTTACGCAGTCAACGGAAATACTGGTACGAAACCAGAAGAAATTGATACCTGCGGGAAGTATTACTCTGCATAAACTGCGAAAATAACGACTGATCTTCAAAAAGAGTTCCAGTGTAAGCCGGAGTTGTTTTTTATTTGCCCTGATAAAGCAACAGCATCACACTCTGCTAAACTCTTTGCCGAGAGACGCTAAAACACAGAGCGAATTCCACAACTTTTAAGCAATCTTTTTCAACCTGTGTGACTTCCGGCCAACCTTCCGGTTAACGCAGTTGATGCTCAAAGAGCGTTAATTATGGCTTTCCCGCATCACTTCTTTCCAGCCTGATGGCAAAAACACCGAATTATACGGCAAACTTCTCACAGTGGAGTCATTATGCAGCAACAGGACATGAAGCAAGAACCAACCGTATTTATCATCGATGATGACGAGGCTGTGCGTGACTCGCTGAAAATGTTGATGAGGTCAGTAGGTCAGACTGTCGAAGCCTTCTCTTCACCTGCTGAGTTCCTTGAAGTTTACGATGAAAACCGGCCTGGCTGTATTGTGCTGGACATCCGCATGCCCGGCATGAGCGGACTTGAGCTGCAGAGCAAGCTCAACGAGATGCACTGCATTCTGCCCATCATCTTCATCACGGGTCATGGTGATGTGCCTATGGCGGTTCAGGCCATCAAAGATGGCGCAATGAACTTTATCCAGAAACCTTTCCGCGACCAGGAACTACTGGACCTGATCAACGATGCCCTGAAACTGGATACGCAGCAGAGAAGAGAACTGCTGGAGCACAAGGAAATTCTCCGCAGGCTGTCAACCCTGACTGATCGTGAGCGTGAAGTACTGCACCATGTGGTTGAGGGTAAAGCCAACAAGGTCATCGCTGCGGATATCAACCTGAGCCAGCGCACGGTGGAAATCCATCGCTCCCGCGTTATGGAAAAGATGGGCACCAAATCCCTTGCTCACCTGGTGCGTCAGGTCATGCAGGTAAAAGAACATCTGGACGGCGAATTTAACTTCAAAATCTGAGCTGCACCGGCCTGCTCCGTATACCTCACTCTATGAGGTTGCGGAGCCAATTCTGCTTAAGCTACATCCACTTTCCCGGATTGGTTAAACAGCCAGCTTGAAACACCTGTATAAAGTTTCGATACCATGGCTAATGGAATGAAAAGCAAGTCGTTTACTTCTAAAATGGAATTACCCCGAAGCCATTACGGGATTGACCAAATAACGACCCATTATAATTTCCGTTTAATTCTAAAAAAAATGATCTAAACGAATAATATAATAATTGAACGAACGAACAGTCATACACTTAGGTACTCGCCGAATCACGTCAAGTACATCCCTCCATTCAGGATTAAGCCAGCTAAACCTAAACTGAAGTCGTACCATTAGACAATGGCAAGAAGAGACGGTGAAATACTTTCTAAACAAGTTCGGTTAAATTTGAATCAGAGGGTATTTCATATTTTAAAGGTTGCTTCTTGAGCTGCTGTTAACGGCGAAACAGCCTGCATACGCCATGCATGCCAATCCTGCCGCATGTTATCGATAAGCAGCAGCTTTTTTGCTTACAGCTGTTTCATTGCAACACGCCTTGCAAACGACAGGTTACTTATTACCGCCAGGCTGCCTTTATGAACCTCGCAACCCACTGCTCAGTCTACTTATTGGAACAGGATTCCGGCACTGCCGAGACTATTCGCAGCCTGTGCCATGAAAAATCCATGGAGCTTATCTGCTTCAGTTCGCATTTTGAACTGTTAAATGCACTTAAGGCCGACCAGCCATCCTGTATCATTGCAGCCAATGACCAGCCTGATGGTCAGGCCCTGAACCTGATGCAGGACCTGGCCAGTAGCGACCACCAGGTTCCGGTTATCATCCTTGGACATCATAATGATGTATCCAGCGCTGTTGCAGCCATTAAAGCGGGCGCTGTCGATTACATTGAAAAACCCACCATCTACGGCCGACTGGCAGAACAGCTGAACCTGGTCGTCAAACAGTCATTCCAATAAGCTTAAGCACATAAAACCCTATGTGCTTGCAGGCTGCTTTATTGGGATGGGCACTTTCGTAAACAGTCTTTAACCGGTTACGCACTTGATAGCGGATTAATAAAAGTCCTGATTGGCCAGAGTGTTCTCACGCCCCTGCACATAATCAGACAATTGTGCCAGTATATTCTGTTTTTCCAAATCTTCCCCAGCCACCGCCTGAGCCTCTCTCAATTCGTTCCAGAAATGATCAAGCGTTAATAGTTGTTTATTGTCCGGATGTAGCTCCCCAGACAATCGGTCCCGACAATATTGCTTCCAAAGCCCCCGGTCTTCTTTATCCATGGTTTCAAAATAGTGTCGGCCACGATAACGAAACAGCATCTCTTCCAGCCGCTTATCGGAAAACGAGAGGCCAAGTTCAGGTAACTGCGCAGGGTTGGATGAAACAATCCGGCTCATTTCGTTTTTGTCTGCCGGTGAGAAGAAACCACCCGAATAAATCATCTGATCAGGATCCGTGTGCCTTATCGCTGGTGATTCTGAAAACACCGCCCTGAGTTTTGCCGCCAGCCCGTTGTCCGCCAGCAACTGGCTCCGGTGCGCTTCACACCTGGCAAGGTCCAATTCAAGACGATCCTGGTCTTCGGTCCTGAGAACATTCAGGGGAGCAACCGCCGGGCATTTATTAATATGAATGGTCTTTAACGGAATTCGAGCTTCCCCATCACCTAATTGATCAACGGGTGTAAACAGCCTTCGTCGTATTTCATCCACCGACAAATTCAACAAAGGTGCCGGATCCACCGACAGATCATAAACGACAATACCATTACGGTTTACCGGATGATCAATCAACGGCAGCACCACAGCCAGGTTATTGCGCCGTGCTCCAAACATACCGGAGACATGTACCACCATCTGCTGGCTGACCAGATTTAATAACCCGGCCACTTCACGTTTACCACGATGGGACAGATAGAACTGGAACACCCTGGGCTGCCGTTGGCGAATCAACCTTGCCAGCGCAATAGTGGCACGGACATCACTCAGGGCATCATGAGCTGCACCGTGATCCAGACCATTCGCCGCAGTAATCTCCTCCAGCCTGAAGCTTTTGCAACCATCTTCACGCAACGGCCATTCAATGCCTTCTGGCCGCAAAGCCGCAGTCAATCGGACCAGATCGATCAAATCCCAGCGACTGTTGCCATTCTGCCACTCCCGAGCATAAGGGTCATAAAAATTCCGGTAGAGGATGTTCCGGGTTACCTCATCATCAAAGCGAATAGTGTTATAGCCCAGAGCACAAGTGCCTGGCACCATAAACTCCGTATGAATACGACGAATAAAGTCCGGCTCCACTGTCCCCTGCTCGTTCACCTTTTGTGGTGTCAAGCCGGTTACCAGACAGGCCATAGGGTTCGGCAGATGGTCTTCCGGCAATTTACAGAAAATATTCAGCGGCTCTCCCACCTCATTCAACTCTGCGTCCGTCCGGATACCCGCAAACTGGGCTGGCCAGTCAAGGGCAGGATCGATACCGAAAGTTTCGTAGTCATGGAAATAAAATGACTGCATATTAGCCCCTTTCATCATTATTCATAAAATCAGACACAACCGATCCCAACAGAGTTCAGGCTCTCTTTAAACTTCTTCTCTTTACTTTTGGGAATCACGATCTGCTGCTTACCCAACCGCTGACACCACTTGGACAGCACTTTATCGTTGATAATAAACTCGACAATGTCCTGAGTTTTGCAGTTCACGATCAGCGCTTCTTCTTTTATCTCCACGCCCCCGACATTGGCCGCCGCCTGCTTGAGGATACTCTCACAATCTTCCGGTAAAAAGGGCTGATCATCCCGAGCCTGAAGGAAGGCCTTTAATTCATCGACACTACCGCCAATTTGCAGCGCTTCCATCATCCTTTTACGGGACAGCTTCCAGATATGATCCTTATGATGATCAGCATACAGTGACAGGAAGCGCTGTTCCCAGGGCGTCGGCTCACGGTCAAAAGCAATGCGCCCTTGTCGTTGAATGGTCAGCGGTGTTTCAGTTGACTCCTTATGGTCTGCCTTATAATGGTCAGTCAGACCCAGTACGTACTGACCCAAAGGCGTCAGGCGGAAATATCGCAGACCGTCGTAGCGGCTGAGGCACTCCATATCGCCGTATTGATCATCAAAGCTCTCATCGTCATCAGGGGGAGCCATTACCACATCCACCAGCCCCAGGGTTGCCGCATACTCCAGCAGGAAACAGCGCAAATAACGGACTTCAAGACAGTCCCAACTCCTGCCATCGAGACATCCGTCATCCGGATTGTAGATATAGAGATGGTGCAATGCTGTTGTCACTTCCAGGTCAGCACCGGTGATGAACATAAAATTGGCAAAGTCGGCAAAGGCAATCCAGGCATTGACTTCACAGCCCTTCAGGTAAGCAGTAATGACCTCTCTTCTTTTCAGGACATCGGTGAAATAGCGCTTCCCTTTGCCGGTTTGTCCCTTGATGCGATCAATACGACGAAATTCGTCTTCTTTCTTATTATTCAACCATTGAGCCCACATTTCCCTGATGGTGTCAGCCGGGTTGCGATCTGTCTTTTTGGCAGGAATCAGTGTGGTGCCTGACTGTTTGGTAAATTTGCTGTTGCCCAGTAGTCTCAGCCAGCCGTAAGCCAGCATCGACTCGCAACCTTTTGCATCATCACACGGGTCGTCGCCATAGTATTCATGTACGGCGGAAGACACTTTTTTCAGCGTCGCCCCTGAGGCAACCCCTGTTTTCTCACTGACCTTGATTTGCTTATCCTGCAATAACAACTGTATTGAATGCAGCTCACTCAGGGCCAGCCGTTCCCGTTCAAACAGAATATGATGGTTGGGCAGAGGCTCTGGCAAGACGACGGTTGTCAGCGTGTCCGGTTCAGGTTTTGCAACCAGCTGCTTTAGGGAAGCCATGACCGGCTCGGGCATTTTTCGAATGTTGTACCAGTCAGAACCCACAGTGAAGAAAAAGACCATGACAGCGTCTGATGGTTCCTGTCGGTAGTACCAAATGCTACTTTGTGGTTTATTCGGGAAGTCACCGTATTTCAGTTTGAAGCGGCCCCGATCAATCAATCCGCCATAATTGAACAGCGACTCCTGCAATAAGGCCATCTCAAGTTCTGACAGTTTCCCCAGGTATGTTTTCAGGATCGTCTGGTCTGTCAGACCTTCTGCGATTGAGTTAACCAGCTCGGTTTTGAGGTTTTTTTTCGATTTAACGCCAAAATAGGTCAGATACTTGCTTTTCAGGCTGTCGACCGTGTCGTTGCTGATAGCTCGTTTAAGTTCAGACATAAAATTCGATACACGTTTAAGAAAGGTTGGGTAACCGTAAGGCGGAATATTACAGCAGATACTCAGTGTAGCAAGATCAGGTAAAGTGTAGTGGTGCCTACCAATACAAAAACACTCTCGCTCAGCAATAACGTGGCCGATATCACGTTGAGAAGAGGAGAAAAGACAATGAAACAGAAAGATTCAGACATCATCCTGCCACTGAATAATAATCTGGCCCCGGCTGACATCGTACAAATGTCGGGCAAGATGCTCTCTTCCCGTTTCTGGCATTGAGATCATCATCCTGACTGACTGACCATAGTCACACTGTTCAAGACTCGCTTGAAACTGGCCAAGGTGGTGACGAACCATCTGCTCATGGGCATAGTCACAGAGAAGTACACCCGCTCTTAGTGCAACCCGCTGCTCAAGCGGCAATTGTTCACAGGCCTGCTGAACAGACGCACTGTAAGCCCTGACCAGCCCACCAGCTCCCAGTTTCACGCCACCAAAGTAACGCACCACCACAGCCACTACATCTCCAATACGCTTATGTTGAAGTACATTCAACATCGGGCGGCCTGCAGTACCAGAAGGTTCGCCATCGTCGTCAAACCCAACCACAGCACCGCCATCCGGTGCTCCTGCAACGAAGGCTGAACAGTGATGCGTGGCATCCGGGTATTCGATACGCTTTTCTTCGACAAAAGCCTGGGCTTCCTGACGAGAGTGGGCCGGAGAAATGCAGGTAATAAATCGGCTTTTTTTGACTTCGGTTTCAACCGTTATAACTTGGGCAGGGACAACGTAATCAGCAGACATGACGACCTGAGACAGCAATCGATCGGTAACGTAAGATTCTACCTGTAAACGTCAGTCTGTGACTTCGTCAAAGGTAAAATAACTTTTCAATGTTTCAACCAGATCGATAATATCATGACCCGCATTGACAATACTGTAGCCAGAGTCAAAATATTCCGGCCCAACATCAGGCTTACACCAGTGGCACCGTGAATCAAAATCCAGATACCGTTCCCCCATCTCATCATCGGGAAGAATAATACGCATATTATAAACAGCGCCAATCAATACAGGGACAGAGCTGATCAGCATTAAGCCATTACAACTGATGTTCCCGATACTCCCCATAACTCGCATGGTGTTACGGTTATAAATTTTCAGATAATCCTGCAACTGATGACGCTTAATCGAGCGGCGTTCCTTGCCACTGGGTGTTAACGACATATATCACGCCTTGTGTGTTTAAATATGAAAACCAGACACCATCATCTGAATACTTGTAATATTGAACTCAAATAGAGCAAATCGAATCTATTCAAACGTTTCCAACAACAGTTAAAGCAATAGATTTCGTCATTATCAAATGATCATTGCAACTTGATTGTTTTTCTTTTGTCGATCGCATCCTGGGTACGTGCAGCATCTTTAACCAGTGTTTTTCTATATTTTTTATTAGCGGCCAATAGCTCGTCCTGAATCCGTCCCAGACAATTCGTCAATTGAACACCTCCTTTTATGCTTAATTCTGCCCTGGCCATTTGTTTGGCATTATCTTCTTTTCTCATATCGTCAAGAGCAACAAGCTGGTTCTTTGATCGATCATCTAATTTTTCAACAGTGAGATGCCAGTCCCATTCTTTGGTTGGTAATCCGGACTTTTGAGTCAACATGATTGCGGTAGGATGTGGACCTTTTTTCGCTGGATAGAGATAACCTTTTCTATCATTTACGGTTCTGAATTGTTTTTTAAGCCCCGGCATTACTTCTCCCAGATATCCACACAACTTTCCGAAATTATTATTATTATTCTTATCCGAGGTAAATGTAACAGCAGATAATGCCCTGGCCAGTTCATGATAAAATACTTCTACGGCACTGCCCTGCTCCCGGCAAAACTCTGTGAGTGTGACTAAATCTCCACGCTCTTGCACTGCCCGGAGCTTATCATCCAGCTCTTGTTTGGCTGCGGCGACTCTATCCCATCCTGAAGTGGCCACAAGTCCGATATCTTTATTCCGTTTATTTTCAATGGGCTTACCTTTATTGCAAAGACTATCAATTTCTGAATATAAATGATCAGCCTTTGCCCACAATTGGCCGCAATGTTCTTTGAGTTCCTGTGGAATGTTATGTATCACTGTCTGAGAATCTGGCCTGATTCCCCTTGCCTGTAATTTAGCAATACATTCTTTAATTTCATCATCCATGTGCTCACTTTTGGCAACGGCCTCAAGGGATTCGTCTTTATTAAAGTTATCAAAACTCTCTCTTTCTATTTTCTGTAACTCTTTATGAACTTTGCTTCTCAACTGACCTTCAAATTCCTTAACATACACTTGATGGTTATATTCACCCGCACTTCCCACCGGAGTGATGACCTGGCCAAGATCAACCTTACCAAGCACCTTTTTGGCCCTGTCACCGCGCCAGGTATGAGCATTGGATAAAATCTCATCAACATCTGCGCGCTTACTCCCTCGCTCAAAGCTTGTCTCACAGGCTTTTACAAACGATGAATCTTCACGAAGTGCCATCATGGTAGCTATGGTTTCCTGAGACTGATTCTCCCCATACCACTGGGCTCTTTTGAAATCCGCCAGAGCGGTTTTCACTGAATGGGGAAAGACATTGCACTCCCAGGATTTGAGAAAGGTTCCCAGATCACGTTCAAGGTTAGTGTCATATTGGCCGTCCTCATCCGGAGGCGAAACATGCAGTTTGGCATGGATCACTCGTAACTGCTCAGGACTCACCTTATTGTCTAACTCGCCCAGCAGTTTCGCCATCGCTTCCTGAGCGCGCTCATCGGCTCGCTCACAGGCATTGGTCAGTTCTTTCTGCTTCTCACGGTACTCGTGGCTCACGCTGCCATTGGGTGGCAAGAATTTCGTATTAAGCACCATAAAGAATTCCTGCCCCCCTTTTATATTTAAAGGGCTCGACTTGCGAGAGAATCGACCAAACTCCTGGGCCATTATATTGCCGCGCCTGTTGTCATCTTCAAGCAAGCCAAGGTGGATACCGACACTGGTCGCACTTTGAGGACAATCCGTTCCGGTACCCTGCGTCTTGTCAAGGCGAACGTCGTAATCCTCAGGGTTCTTTCGTATCAACGCCTCCAATTCCGGTGAAACCACGGCGTCCGATTGCTGGTATTTTTCCTGTTTCGGATGGTACAAACAGAGCTGTTTCTGATCGTTGTAGTACAAAAGCCCCCGAGCCTTGCCACCTCGTGCTTCTTTCAGATAGTCATAATCCTTCTTAACGTGCATGAACCGGTCTTCACCATTATGGTTACCATCAAACAGAATGATCTGTTTATCCTTACCGGAACGCTCCATCACCTGCTTGAGGACATTAATTCTATTCTCCGGGTCGGATGTATCACCGGACAAGACAGGCGTGGTTTTCGATAGCCAGTTGAAAAGTCTGGCTTGGGTTGTCATGGCGTTCGATTCGCATTTTTTCGCTGCCTCTTGAACGGTGGCCGATTTCGTCAACCCAGCCATGGTAAAACCGGTTCCCATGGTGGCTGACAGACAGACTTTATTCTTACTGCCGCTCAAAAAGGCTGCCAGCAATTCGGCCACTTCGCGTTCATTTATCGGTTTCGTCCCGAGCACGCTTTGCGCACGGCTCATATCTGCGGCCTGCTCCTTAAACTCATCATTACTGCTTGGTGTGGATAACCGGTCATACTCATCAACAACCTTCAGGCCGTCGTATTGCAATGCATCCAAAATGTCGTCTAATAAGCGAATCTCTTTTTGCAACGTAGCCGGGGTTTCTTTACAGTGAGCCTGGTAGTCTGCCGCATCAATGGTTTTCAGCCGGTCCCTGAGCGTCATTAATAGCAGGACATCCTTTGTGGAGATACCCAGCGGCGCTTTCGCGGTCACCTGCGCTTTAATATCCTCCAACACCGCCGGTGACCACCATTTCTCGGGAACGCCGGAGTTGGGCACAAAATCTTTAAACAGATCCAGTCTGCGGTAGGTTACGCCGGAATCAGCAAAATAACCTGTCAGGGAGTGGTCCAGTTCAGCCTGGTTATTGGCTGGCGCAATGATCCGAACAGGATGATCTTTCCTGCTGGCCTGATCGGCAACCAGGGGAATAATTGTTTTACTTTTACCGTAACCGGTACCCAGCTGGAACACCAATGTATTACCTTTTGACGCTCTGTCTTTCCCCATTTTCTGCACAAATTTAAATGCTTTTTCAGCCATCTTTGGCTGATCGCCACGCAGGACCAGCCCGCCTTGCTCAAATGCAATCATGGCCCGGCTTTGTTCATCCAGACCACGACGGTAGTGGGACTCAATTCGTTCACTGGCTTCTTTCTGCGCACCAGCCAGTAGCGCCATATCCAGATTCAATGCCTGACAGGTGCCTTTAAACTCATCATCAGGCATCTGCTGGCTGTCAAAGCGCTCACTCCTGACCACCGCCAGTTTGTCTTTCAGAGCGTCCATACGCCGCCCCATGCTGCGACAGAAATCGCGCTCATTCTTCACCAGCATCAGTTGTACCAGGTCATCACAGAATGTGCCACGATTTACCCCGACCGACTCTGGCAGATGCCCGTTCTTAAACTGATTAATCGCAAAATCGACCAGTTCATCATCCCGGTAAAAATCCAGCTCTTTATCTTTATCTTTATTTTTATCTCTAATAGCAGTACCCAGCTTTCTGGTCAGATAGTCCACGCCCTCGCTCAACCGCAGCTTCCGGTCCCGATTCACTTTGACCACCTTGTCAAAATTCGATGCAACCTCATGGATTGAGCCGTCTGACCATTCCGGTGCATCCGGTTTAATTTCACAACCGGCAAATACCGACATGTTATGAAAAGCCCCCGCTTTGAACACCTTGAGGTTTTTCTCACCAAGTTCAATCAGCTCATTACTGCCAAATTTCTTCCGGCACTGCTCATAATAGCCTTTACCAACCTGATCAAAACTGGTATCAGGCGAGAGATTTTGATAGCGCTGATCCGCTGATTTCAAGCTGGCATTTTCCAGATGAGTCCCTACCTTCTTTTCATTTTCTTTTTTGTTCTGAAGATCGGTGTATTGACTCTTCCTTACCTTCCGCCCCGCCAGAAGCTCGCTTTGATCCTGGGTACCAATCAATTCCTGTAGAGCTCCATCACTGGATCGTTTTTCCACGTCAATGCGGGTTTGGTGATATAACGAAGCCAGCTTTTTCTGCGCATTCTTTGTTTTATTCCACTTGTCGCGGACCGACTGTACGCCACCTCTGAGCGCACTGGCTTTGGCCTTGTCAACCTCATCTGGCTTGTTATTGAAGAAGGCCTGACCAGGGCCTTTTGCTGCCCGCAGCAAAAACTCGGCATCGACCAATTCATCGTCACTGGTAGCATCTATAGATTTGGGCTTTAACTCTCCTTTGCCATCCGGCTCATACAGGAAATACCGGGGCTCCTGTGCCGTAGTCTGCAAAACCAGAATGGCTGGCTTGCCATCATCTGCTCTCACTGGCAACCAGTTGTCGGCAAAGGGAATATTGCTTTTCGGGTACTCGTAGAGAAAGCGGGGGTGTAATGTATAATGTTTGGTACCCAGCATGCCATGCCAGTCACCAGCCCGGTTTTTTTCAAAGATAATGCCTTCCGGTTTGCCGCCATCGATCGCTATACTTTCTGCCCCTTCATCCGCTTTTCGATAGTTGGCATTGGGTACGCCAGCAAAAAACTCACTCAGAGGGCCTTTACCTCTGCCAAGCCTGGTGACCGTAAAAGATCCTTCCGTGGTCGCTGCACCATCTTTTAAGGCTTCATAATCGAAGATGCTTTTCTGGTGAAATGCCTCCATAAACGCCAGTTTCTGGCCGGTTGTTTCCGGAAAATCCCTGGCATTGTCCAGCTTTTTCAGTAAACCATCACAACGTTCTTCCAGTTTTTTATATCTGGGCTGACCATCTTTTGCAGTTAATTTACCGTTGTGCTGATTAACTGACTCAGCAGCCAGTTTGGAATTGGGCTTTTTCAGATCACTCTGACAGGCTTCCAGAACAGCGAACTTACCCGGCATAGGATGCAGGTTGAATTGATCGCGAATATCCAGCAACCCTTTTGTCAATGCAGCATCCAGGTCCTCTGCCTTTTCCACGGCGGTATTGGTAATGCCTTCCTGCGCTGGCTTCAGGCTGTTCAACAGCGCCAGTAACCTGGGCCTGATGCGGGCATCCTCTATCAGCCTGGCGGCCTGTTTTTCACCGGCTGACGTACTTGGACCTGAAACCTCAGCGTCGGTTTGCGGGTCACCAAATACCTTACCCAGTTCTGCCTCCTGTTGCCGGATAGCTTCTGAGGCAAATTGCTCACCTCTGATACTCAATTTTCCCTGATGAACACGGGCGGGAATTCTCTGTGGGTCGAGCTGCTGTAATCTCTGGGCATACTGCATATAAAGCTTCTGCAGCTGCAAATGACGCTCCTCACCACCGGGAACTTTAGCAACCTCTGCGTTACATCTTCTGACTAACTCCCTGGACACCCGATCAATGGTTTGACCCGCCAGGTAACTGCACGCTTCTCCATTATTAGATGCAAATACACTGGCCAGGTCTGGTAACACCTTCTCCATATAGTCAGCAGTTTTGGGATAGTTAGTGCTGGTCTTATCCAGATCTGCAAGCCACTTTTGGACTGCTGGTCCCGTTATTGCCCGGTTTGATTGATCAATACTGTCTTTTTGCTGCTGCAGACTTTCTTTGATACTGCTCGCTCTATCTTCAAGTACTTTACACTCTTTAGGGCGATTGCCATATTTATGATTAAAATCCTTAACGGTCTGATCTATATCTTTCCCCAAGGTTTGAATTTGCCCGGCAATCGCATTTCGCAAACGGGTATTACTTGGCTCAAGCTTTCTATCCGCTCCCTCCAGCCAGGTAATCTCTTTCTTTGATATCTCTGCATCCTTCCAGTTATTAAACTGCTCTACTTTAGCGGCCATACTGTTTACCGCTTGTTGCAGGGCAACCGTGTTCTGATGAACCCCGGAAAGTTGAACCGCTTCCTGGTTAACGGGAACAGTGTTTAAATACTGCTCCAATTCCTCGGGCTCCAGATCCGGTGCAGTTGGAGAAGTCGCCTCTGGACGGTCTGCTGGTGCTCGACTGTTGCTTTCTTCAGTCACCTTAGAAGTGTTACTGGTTGGATCTACAGTAACTGCTTGATCATTTCTGTCAGTATGCTCTGATGATACGGGTGCTGGTGTGTTATCACCGTTCACTCCTGAGGCCGCTGCCATTAGACTACTTTTGTCGTCAATAGTCTCCGGCATCGGACTGGTTTCACGACTGGCAGTCTCGGTTTTCGCATTGGTTGAGGCATCAGCAAACTGTCGGGGTGGACTGTTTTCGTCGTCTTCCCCTTTCGCTTCGGGTATTAGGTCGGTTCCAGTTTCTGTGTCCACTGGCGAGGAAGGAGGGGTAACAGGGCGAGACCCACCCACTGATTCCTCAGCTTCACCCCCAACCGGACTTTGTCTGACGCCCATCTCTTCAGGCATCTTACTGATTGAGTCATCAGTAGCCGGTGAGGTCTGACTAACGGTAGCGGTCATCTCTGAAGCTGCAAGCTTCGGACTGGTTTCAACCCCTTTGTCAACTGCAGATGGAGGAGGAGTAAGACCTGATTTTTCAGCTTCATTCCTGACTGTATCTTTGTTGTCTTCAGCACCCTCAGGGGTCTGTCTGGTTGAGACATCAACTTCCCTGGAAATCGGACTGGTTCCGCGACTGGTGGTTTCGGGTTTCGCATTGGTTGAGGCATCAACAAACTGACTCGGTGGAGTGTTTTCGTCGTCTTCCCCTTTCGCTACGGGTATTGGGCCGGTTCCGGTTTCTGTGTCCACTGGCGAGGAAGGAGGAGTAACAGGGCGCGACCCACCCACTGATTCCTCAGCTTCACCCCCAACCGGGCTTTGCCTGACTCCCACCTCTTCAGGCATCTTACTGATTGAGTCATCAGTAGTCGGTGAGCTCTGACTACCGGTAGCGGTCATCTCTGAAGCTGCAAGCTCCGGACTGGTTTCACGACTGTTGGTCTCGGGTATCCCATTGATAGGGGCATCAGCAAGCTGTCGAGGTGTACTGTCTTCGTCGTCTTCTACTTTCGCTACGGGTGTTGTGCCGGTTCCACGACTGGTGGTATCGGGTATCGCATTGGTTGAGGCATCAGCAAACTGTTGGGTAGGACTGTTTTCGTCGTCTTCTCCTTTTGCCCCGGTCGTTGGACCCGTCACAGTTCCTGTGTCAACTGGAGAGGAAAGAGGCGTAACAGAGCGCAAACCATCACCTGACTCGCCAACTTCACCCTGTCCGGCTTCAATCTCTTCAGGCATGGGCCTGATTGACTCAGAAACCGATGAGGTCTGACTGCCTGTACTGAACGCCCCGAGTGTTTCTGGACTGGTTTCAGTTCCTTGATCAACTGAAGATGCTGGAGGAGTAGTGTCAGAACCATCATCTGGTCCTTTAGCTTCATCCTCAACTTTACTGTTTCCAGTCCCTTCAGGCATTGGCCCGGGTGAGCCATCAGGAACCGGTAAGGTCTGAGTGCCTGTAGTGGACGCACGCCGCGCCAGGGATGTTGGACTGGTTTTAGTCGTCTGGTCCACTGAAGATGAAAGAGAAGCAACGTCAGAACTCTCACCTGATTTCCTGGCTTCATCCTCAACCAGACTTGTTTCAGTCCCTTCAGGCATTGGCTTGAGCGAATCAGGAACCGATGTGGTCTGACTGCCTGTAATGAACGCCCCCGGTGCTTCGGACGCTGGACTGGTTTTAATTCCCCGGTCAACTGGAGATAAAAGAGAGGCAACGTCAGAACCTTCGTCTGATTTTCCAGCTTTATCCCCAACCAGACTTTTTCCAGTCTCTTCAGGCATCGACCTGGGTGAATCAGTAACCGATGAGGTCTGACTGCCTGTACTGGACGCCCCGAGTGTTTCTGAACTGGTTTCAGTTCCTTGATTAACTAAAGATGCTGGAGAAGCAGCATCAGTATCATCACCTTGTCCTTTAGCTTCATCCACAACCGGACTG
>NZ_JBLYZG010000061.1:0-28755 GCF_049310245.1 Endozoicomonas sp. ALB115
AGAACTGGTCAACAACGATGACTGGATGGAAGAGTTCCTACAAGGGCTGTGATATGCATTCACACGTTGCAGGTGAAAAACACCTTCTATATTTCGCTGCTGGCTGGTTAATAACGGTATAGCATTAAGAAGGTCTTGAAACCCCGGAACCCAACACAACGCTTGCACAAACAACGATAACTTCACCGACCATTACCTGTAACTGGCAGTGATTTGGAATCCTCCGCCGACTCCTAAAACGAACTCTCAGCCTATGATGCCTTGTACGCTATACCCGTTGTCTTGACAGTGGGAGCCGCCACGTACGGCCTTTGCGCTTATGCCAGCTACAGGGCCATCAGGGAGGCAAATCCGTTATTATCAACAGGACAAGCTTTTCACAATCACTCAGACATCCGCTGTCTTTCCAGCGGACACAATATCAACTGGCCGCTTTAGCTGACCCATCAACTGGCTCTGGAAGAACGCCGGAAGCACTTGAAATGAAGACGGTCGTTTAGAAAATTAGGTATCAGGTCTTCCTTTGCATATGCAAGATTAAAGATCTGACCGCCAGTGAGGTGGCGGATGTGATGGATAACCTCACACAACGCACTTCCTCGACCAGCTTGAAGCCTGGCGCGCGCTCAGTCCTGAGCGGCCAGAACATTCTGGCAAGCACTGTTGGATGAAATCCTTGCCAACTGTGTCATTTACACTCACCGGTGGCAGGAAGGCGATATTGTTTTCTGGGATAACTCTCAAGTCATGCACCGTGGGCAACTCTATGACTCAAGGCATTATCAGCGAGTTGGCCTCAGGTTAGGGGTTGTGGCCCGGGAAGAAACCACTCTGCGACATAGCGAATTATTGAGGTGGGGAACCTTGCAACTATAAATCTGTCGAATCCAATGGATGATTAGTAACCGGTAATGAAAAAATGAATGCAACATATTTTTCTTTTGCCACTACTGCTGCTGCAAAAATTAACTCCATGGTTTACAGCTCAAAGGCTATGGGTGGAAAACAGCAAACATCAAGGACATTGTGCAAAACGGTAACAACTGCGGAAGAGCCGGTAGAGCCGCGAATAAATAAGCGCAAAGCAATGGATGAAAGGCCCATCATTGCGGATCTTGGCAAAAAAAGTTGTAAAATAACCACTCCTGATCACCAGATTGCTGTCAGGCAGAGTCCACAGCCTTCAGAATCAGGGCAAGCAAGTATCTCACAGAAACTTTCTGATCCCCCTGTCTTACCAGGTCAAAATATACAGAGAGACCTGGATCAGCCCGTTGAAATAAATGGAAGACAATATACTCGTCAGGAAATTGCCGGGTTGACCATACCAGAACTTAATCAGGTTCTAAAGAAAGAAGAAAATAAAGACGTTTGTAAATTTGTAAGGTATTTGCGAAGAACTGAGAAGAATAAAGGTTACTCTGAAAAAAGCAGAGGATTGAAAGTTATTAAAATGAAATACATTGATAAGCAAATAAAAGTAATGAAATCAGAAAAGGATAGACTGAAATTAGAGAATAAAAATCTATCCCGGGAAATAAAGGCCATTAATAAAAAATGTAAAGATGTTGGGCGGTTAATTTGCATTAATAAGAATCAAATAATAGGCAGAAAGTAAACAGAGGTCTTTCTTTTTGAGCATGGTAAAGATTTAAGACCTGCTGTTTTTTTTCTAGCTACTTTCAAACAGCCTTTTATTGTTACTACAGAACTACCAAAAAGTTCTAATCATTAAAAACCACCGCCGCCACCGAAGCTACAGTCACCGCCGCCACCGCCGCCGAAGCTGCATTCACCGCCGCCGAAGCTGCATTCACCGCCACCGAAGCTATAGTCACCGCCGCCACCAGAGTAACAGTCATCGTGACTACTATAAGTATAAGCACTACGGCTGTGATTACTGCTGCTGGCGAGTAAAGTACCTGCAACCAATCCTGTACTCAAGGTGTTTCGCATGAAACTGGAAGCTCCGGAGTAGCCAGTACTTTTGCCTCCGGAGATGGAAGATGTGCTCGGGGGGTGAGCTTTGACATGCGCTCTAATGGTTTGTCTTCGAGCCTGAGAGAATTTTTTCGCCGGAGTATTTGGCACATTTGTCGTTGACCTCCGTGTGTAGGGTTCACTTTTCGGTTGGTCAACAGAGGTACAGCTAAAGCAACTCCACAGACCTTTTCTCCTGGTCTTGGGCGCTTGTTTCTCCGTTACACAATCGGAGCGCACAGTAGCCCCTGAAATGGATTCCATGGAAATCTCCAGTGTTTCAAAGTTAGATAGATAATGTTTATTTGTACGTCCGCGTTATTGCATTATTCCTGATGACAGGGACAACATTTGGCGGAACACCATGGAGCCTAGTCATCATTCCGGATATGGCAAATTTTCTATGTTTTTTTGGCTATGTTTCCTTTAAAGGCACTGTTCGGGAACAATCGTGAATAAATTCAGTCCAATCCGATGAGTCAGGCAAGCTGGATTTATTGAACGATGAATATTTCAGGCAACTATCAACCAATAGCCCAAAGTGGAAACAATCTTCGGCACTGTCAATCTTGTCAGAATGAACGACAAGCCTTGCAAGAGGCGGCCCTGGATGAAAGCTCCGCAGTGGTGTGTCTGGGATGCTGTTTCTGCATGGAATTAAGTTTGGGATACGGCTGGATTGCGTCTGGTTTCTTTGGTGTGCTATGTGCCGAAATGTGCCAGCCATTTTTATTGAACCTGAGCGTTGATTTAACTGATGAGCGGCTGAAAGATCGCAAGTGCGATCACACGGATAACTTGACGCCCCGGCTTAACGTTAGCGATAGCAGCACCAGAACCGACATTGCAGCTGATGCTCCCAGGGCAACGGGTTCAGTTGATGACCGTCCGACTACACAGCCCCGGCCTGTCACTGTTCAGCCAGAGGAAAACTCAGACAGATACCCTCGCCCAATCAGGCGTGGCAGAAAGAAACGTCGCCGGTAGCGCTGGAATTAACCTGATCTGATACAGTATGGCAACACTTCTGCTCTTTCACGTGTTTATCAATAGACATTGCTCTTTTATTTTATTTTCTTAACCGGGCAGCAGTGATACTGCCCACATTATCATTATCAACATCTTCATCAGCAACACGTTGCGATTCGACAAAATCAGCCCACACAGCAACGTCATGTTTATTGTACAAACAAACAGGAATTTGCCAGCAGTATTTTTTCAGACTATCAGGCAATGGCAACTGATCCAGAACTATATACTGATCAGTGGCTGCATATCGTTTGATGATCGATCGGCACAAATACTTTAATGAGTAAGGGCTATCCACAATATTCTCAATGGATAAAATCTCATTAAAGTTCCTGTCGATAATGCGTAGTGGACTTTCTACAAGAAACTTTCCTGTCAGTGAGGTTGCCTTGGCAATGCATTGAAACGCACTGGTTTTATCAGGTATTTGTTGAAACAGAATTCTGAGTATTTCATCCTCACCATTGAGTGCGGCGAGGAAAAATACACGGGAGTCATAACCCATGATTGCCTTGTGCCACCCCCTGCTCAGGATGAACTCTACCTCACTGGAAAGACCACCTGCGATGACCGTCAGTAGCGGAAACCAATGATTGTGGTCCAGTGTGAAGACTTCTACCTTTTGCCGGATAAGGAACCGGAGAAGATCTGTGTCTCTGGACTCATTGGCATAGTAACAGGCGAGCTGGAAGACAGAGGTGAAGGTTTTGCAGTTCCTTGCATTGATATCCGCACCATATTGTACAAGTCGTTCCGCCACCTGTTTATTCCCTTTGCGGCAGGCGGACATCAGCGGAGTCGAACCATAGGTGTTGACCGCTTCAACATCTGCTCCGGCCACCAACAGCATCTGGGTAACCTCTTCGTTGCCTACTTCAGCAGCAGCATGCAAGGGGCCGAACATCATTGAATCTGTCTTCTCAATATCTGCGCCCGCAGCCAAAAGCATCCCGGTGACTTCTGTACAGTTCTGGTCGGCAGCCGCTATCAGAGGGGTCCAGCTGGCACTGTCGGCCTGGTCCACATCAGCTTTTGCACGAATCAGCTTTCTGACATGCTCGGGCTGATTAAAATAGGCGGCCCTGGTCATTAGTGTAAATCCCTCATCATCCACTGTGTTCAAGTCACCTGACGACAGAGCTTCATCAATTGAACGACATTGGTCTAATACACTGGGCAGAGTATCTGCTCCGTTCAGTTGCCTGTTAAGTTCAGGGGGGAGCGTTTCAGCAGGTTTCACTTTACGATTGTCCAGTCTGGGCATCGTGCCCACTTCAAGCTGGTTGTCAGCGGTTGGCAATTGACGGTTAGTAATCTGATCTTCTGGATATTGGTCGCTGGACAGACTGCTAGGGACAACCGGAAGCGAACTCGATAATCTTTCTGCTGGACCCACACTACCTCCCGGGAAATCAGGACAATATGACAGCATCTCTGTTAGAGAGATAAACGTCATGAAAGTTCCTGATCGGGCAGCTAATCGCAATAGCTCATGACGTTTTCGTCATGATGAAAAGCTGTTCTTGCAATGTGGGGCGGAAAATATACGACACTAATTTTTTAATTGGTGTCATTAGATCCTTCATAAGCAACCATATTAAATGCCCTGGAGCGCAGATTGCTGGCCAGTTTGCCTTGGGCTGGATCGGGGTAACTTTTCTGAAGACGCTCCAGAACATGCATAAGGACAATGCGTGATTCGGCATCGAGCTTTGGCTCTATATATTCAAGGACTGCCAGGACATTAATGCGCGTCATTGCCATCAGTGCGCGGGCAGGACCAACAGCCTGACCGATTGCCAGGTTGAGTTCATCGATCATAATGCTGGTAAGTGACCTGGCGTGGGTCGAGTCACCTGAAGCCAGTACAGGGGAATCGTAATTTAGCAGTGTTGACGGGCCAGAGTCCGTCGGGGTGATCAAGTCAACCACATAAATCCAGTCTTTCCTTGTACGCGTTCCTTTTAAACGGAGAATGAGGTTGCAGAAGCAACAGTTTACGCCGTAGTAAACCTCATTGAAGTCGTTGGTATGAAGCGGTTCGTACTTATTCGGCAAGTAGCCACCCTGCTTGGCAGCTTCCTCCAGCCAGCCATAGAGTTGACCTTTGATGCTACTGAAATCCTTTCTGTTAAGCACCAAAAGATCGGTATCCCTTGGCGTGACTGAGCGTTTAATAAGATCCGGGAATATTTCGGCTGGTAACAGGTCGCTGCTGGTTGCCAGCTCAAATGCCTCGCTCCCCCAGAGTGACTGAACCTGTAGCTGGTAAGCACGGCTTCCCAAATATGCCACAGACTTCTTATCATGATTCAACGCCTGTACCCCCCTGGCTATTTGCTCATGAAAATAATCTCTTGTCGTGAGGGTCTGCGGAGTATCTAACCTGACAGATTGGTTGTTGTTTGCGATAAAGTTTGCCAGAGAGTCAAGGTTTTTTCTGGTTTGTTTTTTAAAGCGGCCATTATGAGTCGGGACTGGATTCGGTTTATGACTGACAGTGGTTTTGGCTAATGATAACTCTTTAGAGATATTCAGGTCTTTTAAGCAGCCTTTTATGAAAGCAATATTTTTTTGCAATCTTTTCCTGTTACCAGCTGAAGCCTGTTCAAGTTTGGCAATCGTTGGAAACTCATTTTTGATAATGTCGAACCGTTTACTGCTAACGGTAGCCAGAGCATCATTCAAATGCATAATTTGTTGCAAGCTGTCGTATAAAGTAGCGTGAATTGACTCGAACAGAACAATTTTCAGGCACTTGTCTTCATTAATGACATGCTCTCTGATTTTGTTTAAGTGGCTGAAAGCATCTTTGAAACTGGATTTGATGCTTTGGTTGAACTTATGAAATTGATCAGTTTTCTCTGTGATCCCGGCAGCATTTGCTTTGATTTTTTCATTCCCTTTCTCTTTGGTCACCTTAAGTGCGGGTGATGAATCACTGGTATGAATGCTGGTAAGGCAGGCTTCCAGATCACTGAATATTGAAGCGCATGCACAAATTTGCTCAATGAGCACTACGCAGTAATAACTGCACCGGGAGAACATTCGCAATAACTCAGTGTGCGGTGATTGTGCACTGTTGGCAAAAATATTGGTTAGCCATTCACAGGATGTTCGGTCCAGTTCTGAGATGTTGATGCCTGGATTGTAGGCATCGCACTCTTTATTAATGAGCTTTAAAATATCATGATTCTGGAGCAGAGTTCGTGCCAGGAAGGATTTCAGGTACTCAGAAAGCGGTTGCGGATTGTCATTTGTTATTCCATCCCCGGCAGTATATTGCATGATGATTTTTTTGGCCTGATCAAAGCTATTCCTGATGGTCGTCTCGTGATTGTTGGTCAGAGTCTGTATTCTTTGCCTGGCCAGTGATAAACGACGGTGGAATGAGCAGTCTTTCATTGCGTCATCGGGCAATAAGTCAAGCTCATGCAACTGCTCTTCCCATCGGTTCAGAGTATCCAGTATTTTTTGCAAATACTCGGTTTTCTCGACCGGTATTAACGGTGAATGGTTCTCAGTTTCAGCCTCCTTGTGATCAAGAAGGTAACTCAGGTAATTAGAAGCAGTTCCAAGCCCTTTAATGAAATAATAGCTAAGGGGGTAGCATCTGGATTGTGTATACTCATCAAGTTCACTATGCCAGCTTTCGATGTTAATTCCTGCCGTATTGTCATGTTTAAGTGCTTGAATAACCGGCTCCAGTGAATACTTGCTGTGGAAAACTATTCGAGTGGTTGCTTCATAAGCCTTTTTGGTTTCCTCCCATCGGCCTGATATTGAAGCTGCATGTATTAAATCTGCACAGAATAGATGCTGCCCAATCGTCCGATTGTCAACGCAGACGGGTTGAAATTCGTGATCACCAGATTCTTCCCTGTATCGATCAATTGATTTGAAAAGTTGGTCAGAGGCGATATGCAGGATAGGCTTTTTCCTGTTCAAGTCTTCCCATGCACCTGTAGCAATGGCAGTGAGCATATCGCTGATCCCTTCATTTAGCATGTCAGACTCTTTCGGATCAAAGCCAGGGTGTTTCTGGGGTGGCACATGCTTAATTGAGTGGAGCTTCCTGATGTGCGGTTTTACTCGTGCCCGCAGGGCGATATCTTTTCTGACATCACCGTTTCTTAGCAATGTCTCCACAACACAACGAACAAAGGATAAATGGCAGACAATAATTACACTCAGAAAGCTGATGGATTGCTGGCCCGGAGAGTCATCCCTGGGGTACCATTGGCATAGCATTTTGATGAGAACACGATACTGCATGGCCAGGTGCAGCGTTACTTCACTCATATCATTGCTCAGAAACAGCAGTTTGGAGAGTTTGATATATTGACTTTTGTCAGCGAACTTTTGTGTGTTGTACCAATCAACAAGTTGGTAAGCATTGTCTCTGAATACCAGATATTTATCGGCGAGACACCTGAGCGAAATCAGACTATCGTAGATTAAGCTATGGAACTGGTGACGATCGGTATCAAGAAACGTTCTTTCGAGGAATTCCTGATCAAGTTGCGCGCTAAGTTTGGATAATACCTCCTTGAAGTTTCGGACACTCCCTATCGTAATTGTCTGAGGGGACGACGTTATTCTGAAAAGGGGAAGAGTACACACAACGCTGTCATCATCAGGCAGAGGCTTCATGAACACGTCGGAGACAGGGCCGGAGGCTGATGACGGTTGCGGAAGGCTCTGCCCGGCAGCTGAGGTCAGTTCAGGTGTATGATACGTTTTATCGACAGGACTGGTCTCCGTCTGTCTTTCAGTCAGTGACAAATCACTGGGCTGGGAGTATTCCGGGCCATTGATGTTATCACTGCTCACGAAATGAAGTTCTGGTTTGATTACAGAAGCCACTGCTGTCGTTGGGTCTGCGCCCACCAATGCTTCTGAGCGGTGCTCAGTGGTGTATCCGTCAGGGGCTGGACGGGGGAAGGGCGGCGGAGTAAATGTGTTTTCGATATTTTGCATAATTATTTTTAAAGAACAGCATATAATAACTGGATATATTTATTATTCAGACATAATTACTCTGATTTGGTTCCATAGATTTAATTACGCTCAAGGAGTCGATTGCTCCAGCCCTATCTATTTTGGTACTAAAGTACATAAAAGTGGCTTGGGAACTGTCCTCACTAAGACACTGATTTTTTAATTGGCTTCATTAGATCCTTCATTTAAATGCCCTGGAGCGCAGATGGCTGGCCAGTTTGCCTTGGGCTTCATCGGGGTAACTGTTCTGAAGACGCTCCAGAACATGCATAAGCACAATGCGTGATACGGGGTCGAGCTTTGGCTCTAAATATTCAAGGACTGTCAGGACATTAATGCGCGTCATGGCCATCAGTGAACGGAAATGGCTAACGCTAACCGCCTGATTGATTGCCAGGTTGAGCTCATCCACCATAATGCTGGTCAGTGGCCTTGCCCAGGTCGAGTCACCTGAAGGCAGCACGGGGGAATCGTAAGTGAGCAGTGGTGACGGGCCTGAGTCCATCGGGGAGATCAAGTCAACCACATAAGCCCAGTCTTTCTGGAAATAACTTCCACTTAAAGAAACAATAAGGTTGCAGCAGCAACAGTTTTTGCCGTAGTAAAACTTGTTGTCATTGTCAGGAACAAACAGTTGATATACCCCCGGCACATTGTCGTCTATGTCGGCAGCTTTCTTCAGACGGATACAGATTTGTGTTTTGATTTCACTGAATTTCTTCTGGTCAAGCACTAAAAGATCGGTATCCCTTGGTGTGACTGAGCGATTAATAAGATCATTAGATATTTCGGCTGGTAACAGATGGCTGTCGGTTGCCAGCGCAAATGCATTATTCCCCCAAAGTGACTGAATCTGCGTCTGATAAGCACGGCTCCCCAGATAGACCACAGGCAAACCTTGATGTTGCATCGTCTGCACTTCGCTGGCTATTTGCTTCTGAAAATAATCTCTTTTACTGAGGGTCTCCTGAGTATCTGACCGGATAGTTATTGCTTTGGCAAAACCTGCCAGAGTACCACTGTGATTGATGACTTGATTGTTGCGTTGACCTTTTTTAATCTGGCCTGAATTCGGTTTACGCTTGCCAGTGGTGTTGGCTAATGATAGCTCTTTTGAGTCATTCAGCTCTTTTAAGCACTTTGCTATGAAAGTAATATTTTTATTCAATCTTTTTCCACAACTCGTGGTAGCCTGTTCAAGGTTGATAACAGTTGGAAACTCATTTTTGAGAATGTCGATCCGTTTACTGCTAACGGTAATCAGGGCAGAGTTCAAATGCTGAAGTTGTAACAAACTGTGGTATAAAGTAGCCTGAATTGACTCTGAAAGCACAATTTTCAGGCATTTGTTTAGCCCATTATTAAGTTCTCTGATTTTTTTTAAGTGACTAAAGGCGTGGTTGAAAAAGGTTTTGGAACTTTGGTTTAACTGGTCAAATCTATCAATTTTCTCTTTAATCCCGGAAGTATTTGCCTTGATTTTTTCTTTCCATTTCTCTTTGGCCATCTTAAGTGAGCGTGATGCTTCACTTGTATGAATGCTGGTAAAGTAGGCCTCCAGCTCACTGAATATTGAAGCGCAGTCACAAATATGCTCAACGAGCATTGCACAGTTATAACAGCCGTGGAAGAACGTTAGCAATAATTCGGTGTGTGGTGTTGGTGCATCGTCTGCAAAAGTTTTAATCAGGGATTCACAGGACTCTTTGTTCAGTGCTGAGATGTTAATGTTTGGATTGAATACACCGCACTCTTTATTAATGAACTTTAAAATATCATTATTATGGAGAAGTATTTGTGTCAGCCGGGATTCCAGATATGCAGGAAGCGGTTGCAGATTGTCATTTGTTATCCCATCCGAGGCGCTATGTGGCATGATGGATTTTTGGGCCTCATGAAAACTCTTCTTGATGGCCATCTCGTGATTTTTGGTCAAAGTCAGCAATCTTAGCCAGGCGAGAGATAAACGGCGGTGGTATTTGCAGTCTTTCATTGCAACACTGGCCAACAAGCCAAGCTCCTGCAACTGGTCTGTCCATGTATCCAGAACATTCAGTATTTGGTTCAGCTCTTCCGTCTTCATTACCTTTATTAGTGGTGACTGGTTCTCCGTGGCACTCTCCTTGTGAGCAAGAAGGGTACTCAGGTAAGTAGAAGCAGCTTCAAGCCCAAGGGTAAAATACATGCCAGGGGAGTAGGGGCGGGATTGTGTGTATTCATTAAAATCATTATGCCAGTTCTCAATGTTGATTCCTGCTGTGTTATGTTTAAGTGCCTGAATAACCGGCTCCAGTGAATACTTGCCATGGAAAACTATTCGAGTGGTTGCTTTAAAAGCCTTATCGGCTTCGTCCCATCGTCCTGCCATTAAAGCAGCATGGAATAACTCTGCACAAAATAGATGTTGCTCAATCGTCAGTTGATAAATGCAGACTGGTTGGAAATTTTTTTGATCATTCCCTTCTTTCCTGTATCGATCAATTGAGCTGAAAAGGTATTCAGAGGTGGTTTTCAGGATATCTTGAGGAGCTTCCCTGTTCACGGTTTCCAATGTCCCTGTGGCAATGGCAGTGAGCATATTGCTGATGCCTTCATTCAGGGTGCTGGTTCCGTGTGGTTTTATGTCAGGGTGTTCCCGGAGGGGCGCATGCAAAATTGTGTGGAAGTTAAGTGGTTCTGTTGGTGCCCGCACGGCGATGTGCTTGTTGAAATCAGCGTATCTTATCAAGCCCTCCACAAGACAACAGATATATGACAAATGGCAAACAAGAGATTCACTCAGAAAGCTGACTGATTGCTGGTGCGGGAAATCAACCCCAGAGGGCCATCGACATAACATTTTGTTGAGATCACGATAGAGCATGCCCAGCCTCAGTATTTCCTTACACATATCATCACTCAGAAACAGCTGTTTGGAAAATGTGGCATGGATTTCTATGTAGGCAAATTTTAAGGTGTTATACCATTCAACATGTTTGTAGGAACTGTCTTTGAATGCTTGATATTTATCAGCAAGATGTTTGAGATAAGCCAGTCTATTGCAGATTAAGCTATGGAACTGGTAACTATCTAGGTCCAGAAACTTTCCAGCGAGAAATTCCTCATCAAGTTCCATTTTAAAGATGGATAATTCATCCTTGAAGTTTTGGACATCCGTGGTGGTAATTTCCAGAGGTTTGGGCAGTGTCATGTCGAAAAAGGGAAGAGTGTCCATGATGGTGTCATCATCATCAGTCAGAGGCTTCATGAACACGTCAGAGACAAGACAGAAGACGGATGACTGTTCCGGCTGGTTCTGCCCGGCAGCTGAGGTCAGTTCAGGTGTATGATACGTTTTATCGACAGGACTGGTCTCCGTCTGTCTTTCAGTCAGTGACAAATCACCGGGCTGAGAGTATTCCGGGTCATTGATGATATCACTGCCCGGAGAATGAAGTTCTGGTTTGATTGCAGAAGCCCTGGCAGTGGTTGATGTGTCCGCCAATTCTTCTGAGCCAGTGGTGTGCCCTTCAGGGACAGGCCGGGGGCAGGATGGCAGAGTAAATGTGTTTTCGATATTGTTCATAATTATTATTGAAAGAACGTTATGTAATAATTGGATAAGTTTTATTAATCAGACATAATTAATCCAATTTGGTTCCATGGAATTAATTACGCTCAGGGAATTGGAGGCAAGTCTTTCTTTTTGAACACATTCAAGAGCTGATCGTGGTTTTTACGTGACACCGGCCTTGCTAATTTTGGAACTTTATTAAATAAAAGTGGGCTGGTTTAAAAATAACGTTTTTTGACTTAACCAGGATGTTTCATAAACGTGCTCCCGATCTTGCTTATGAAATATCCGGGTTAACGATGATTGCCTGAATACTTCTTTAATCAGATACTTTTTGTGAAACCTGTTCGGTTGATCGAATATGGTCTGTTGATGGTTGGGGAATCAGAATTTTATTTTTGGGCATCAAAGATTCAATACCAAACATCGGTTTTCCTGACACCGGTTTTTCAAAATTTGGCACCGATTTTTTCGAAATTTTAGCTATGGCCTCATATTATAAATAATTAAATTAATCACCAGAGATTATGTTCATAGCGGTTCCAATGCTCATAAGAATTCCATGGCGCAAACTGAATCTCTTGGGATTCTGATCACTGCTCCAGATAAAAGTTCCATAATGAGGGATAATTTCAGCTTCTTGGTGGGAAAATTTTGCTGCTGTGTATTGAGCACAATGGCGGCAGGGTTGATTAGAGAATCTGTTGCTCGATTTTATGAAAAATGGATTTAAAAGATATAACCTGGGTTGACCCTTAGCACTAAAGAAATTGTCAATAACTGAACGAGATCACACTTTTCATAAAACATTAGAATACTATGATCTCGCCTATTCTGAAGCGCAAATATTATCTCCAGTTCCTTATTAAAGGCTTAACAAAGATTGGTTGCCTGATTACATTTTTAGTTCAGACTCAAATCCCAGCAAATTCCTGATGTTTTCAGCTACAGTGGTGCCTCTACAAGCCTTCTCAAATGTTTCTAATGCTTCTTTATAGGTCTCTCCGCAATAGAGGGAATGAGTGTTTTCTCCACCACTCTTGGTGGGAAATGTTTCACCACAGTACACGACATTATTGTGGGAATCGTATTCAAAAAACGTTTTACACCGGGTTGGATTGGACGCCAGGAGGAAGAACGTGCCATCATCAAATTGACCAGCATACATTGAATGTGGGTCGCTTGGTTGAATATATTTATGTGGACTAAATCGGCGGGCATGATTCAAATCTATATCATTGAAAATATAAACTCCTGTAAACTCTTTCACGGTATCTTTACATTCCGAGTACTTCTCTTCGTGCAATAATCCATCGAATGCTAGGGAGTATTTCAACATGTCCTTATAATCAAGGTCATTGTACTGGCGTTCAATTTTTATCATATTCCTGAATTCAAGCGGAGGAGGACCTGATGATGATGTAACTGATTGCATGCACCAGGTTTTCATAAGATAGTCTTTCTCCGACTGTGACTTGAATGGGTGAAAATCAGGTTGCGGTATTTTGGTAGCTGGAACAACTTCTTTAGCCGTTAAATTATTAAACTTTGCTGTGGCACCTGTTTTTGCCGTAGCATCCTCGGTTGTTTCAGGCTTTTGTTGTTCTTGCCACGCCATTTTTCGGTAAGTTGATGCTGATATTGGGGAAGTCATAAAAATTACTTGTATTCTGATTAATTAAGTTGATGACAAGGGGTTATGTTCAAAGCGTTTCCAACACTCATGAGTATTTCCTGGTGCAAGGTGGAACTCTGTCAGTTTTGACCACTAATTCAAATGAAAGTTTCGTGATGAGGCATAATTGCTGCTTCTTGGTGGAAAAGTTTTTCTCGGTAACTTTTCGCTCAAAGGTATGAGTCATGATTTTTTTGAATCCCGGACTGCGCTCTGGTGAAATCGGGTGCCTCTGACTTTATCCATTGCTCAAAAGCCTTTAATGATTCATCTATTTTTGTGCTGTCATAATCATTGATATTCCGAAAGTATTTCTTCATTGATAAATTGCACTCATATTCATTCTTTTTATGTTTGTCCATATTCGCTGAAAAGTCATCCAGCCAATGTTTTCCTTGTTGATTAATGATCAATAGTTTCATGAATTCCACTGTGGTAATAGGGCTAACAGCTATAATTTTGTGCTTCAGGCAGCATTTGGCTATTTCTAATCGACGCACATCTGAGCAACTCTCCCATATTTTTATAAAGTGATTTCTGTATTTTCCCAGGGTATGTCTATCACAAATGTTAGCCTTAAAACTATCTATCATGTTTTGACCTTCATGATCTAATTCAAAACACAACATTTTATTATTTTCTGTGCTCCTGAAACTTTTTTCGGATTTCTGCTCTCCCCCATCGTTTGTGTTGATGCCAAATTCTATGTATTCGTGTTCAAGAGGAAACATGACAAATTCTATAATGTTTACAATTAAAGCCAGAACCTCTTCTTTGGGTGCATGGCTACACACATCTTTTTCAGGGTCAACTAAATCTGACAAATCGGTCAGAAATGACGATGTTTCATAGCTAAAGCGCTTTTGATTTTCATCACGTACTTCTCTAAGGAAGGTGGTTCTGAAGTCAAAGTAAAAATTCCTGACATTTACAATTTTACGTTCATGGAATTTCGGGTTCTTTTTGATAAAATTCGATATAGTTTCAATATTACCCATCCTTATACGAAAAACTTCTTCAACAATAAATTGAAGTCTTTCCGGATGCTTGCTGATGACATTGTCAATCTGTTCAACGAGGATTTTTTTGGTTGTTTCATCCATAGGTGTCCTGCCAGTGACGCGACTCTGTAAAAAAGCTTCCGCCACCACGAGACGACGCAAGTAATGACTTTTTTCCATCACCTCCAGCCATAGTTCCAGATTGAACTGCCCCTGACTGTTGATACATGATTGCGATATAGCCTGGGATAGCTTGGGTATACTGTCTGTTACCGGCTGACTATTTATTAATTCAGCAGGAGTAAATGTTGCGCTTTTTAACACTGATAATGAAAAGCATTCACCTTCAAAAGAGCAGCCTTTAAAATAAACCTCTTCAAGACTTGCGTCGTTTAACTGCTCCATAGTGAATTGACAGTGCATGAATTGAGTTCTTTTAAGTTGGGTATCATTCATTGAGCAGCCTCTGAAATCCAACCCTACAAGCCCTGGGCCCAATCTCTCAGCCTGTATTTTCAAACCATCCAACGACTGCAGTTTTCCTTCCAGCAGCTCTGGATTTTGTTGAAGCAGCAACTCTAAACTTTCTTCGCCACAGGCCTTGATGAGCATTTTGATGTTTCCGGGGATCCTGCTGAATAGAGCAGTTAACTCATAGTAACGGGTTGACGGGGAATACTGAAAAAGCGCTTCCAGCGGGCGTCCGTCAGGCCAGTGGCTGTAGCGTCGCTTGAGGGCATGCAACAAATTTAGCCGGTCTTCTGGAGAGCTGACATGCAGCGTTTTCAGTTCATCAAACAATGACAAAGGGTAGGCAAAGAAGATCTCGTGATATGGGGCTTGCATCAATTTCTGATAGTCATCATGCGAGCGCAGAATTATTTTAATATTACGTCGAAAGGCCTCCAAACCGAGGTGGAAACTGTGATAATCAAAATGATGTTCAATCGCACAGAGATCAAGACGGCCGAGCGCCTCAGATTTGATCAGCGCGGACAATAGCCCCCCATAAGTACTACGCCCGATTTTATGCTCGACAGGCTGGATACGGGCAAACACATCACGGGCGTCAACATTAACCTGACGATTCATATCCTTCGTAGTGGGCTCCAGGCCAATGTCGGTCCGTCGCTCAAAGGAACAAAGAGTGCCATCATTTGCCAGGCTGGCCGTGAGAGTCTTATTACTGTCCGTGTTGCCAAGAAAACTGACATTGTGACCGGGACAGAACAACCGGGCAGGGTTTTCGGCAATGCCATGTGGCAGCCCCGGAAGGAAATATATCAGTCGTCCTGCACGAAAACGAAGCTGCTCCTCAAATTTAAGGGGCTGTTTTAGCAGCTCTTCAAGAAACGCTTTTTTTCTGGCGATTACCGAAGCATCCGCGCTAATAACTGCTGCCACGGTACGGTTCATATCACCAAGGCAGCCATGATAGTTGGCCAGGGCGTCCAGCCACCGTTCCTCCAGGTCGCTGGCATCCGGTCGCTGACAATGAATGCCCAGCCCTGCCAACTCACTGAACAGCGCTTCAACCACTGATTTACCGTGTCCGGGCAAGGTCAGCGCCAAGCTATTTTGCAAGGCTCGTGCCTTAGGCAACCACTCGGGTATAAACTCAATATGCCCCTCCTGACTGACCGGTTTCAGTTCAGCCACTCGCACAGGTGAGGCACGCAGGCCGACATAATCAAGCTGAGTCTTGTTAAAATAACTGGCGCTCTGACCTGTTTGCCTGGCGAAACCGTGACTGAATTCAGCCAATTGTACTTTTGCTTCACTATTTTCAGCGGCCCGCGAACAGACCCGTGCTGGAAAGGTGGGTTCAGGCAGTTGGATTAAGTTCAGGGAATTCTTGCCAATAGACGGCCTGTCTGCTTCTAAAGACTCCCGGCAGATGGCGACATTGGCTTGCAGGTCTTTTATGGCCTTGTCGATGGCGTTGTGATGAGATCGGTTCCATCGCCCTTTATCCCGGATTAACTGCTGCGCCAATTGGTCACACTCATCGGCCAGGCTGGCCAGGTCGCTGCGCCAGTCCCGGTAACTGGCGCTCAGGTGCCCCTGAAGGTAATTGATCCATGTGTTCAGATGGTGCAATCCCCGTTCCAGGGCCAGGTTGTCTGCCAGTCGGTTGCTGGCATCCCGGACCAGCTGGAGAGACATCCGGGTAATCGGCTTGCCGTCCTGATCCAGTCGCTGGCTAAGGCAGAGCTGTCCGCCACGGATATCCTGGCCCTTAACCTGCAGCCAGCCCCCGCGGATACCCGCCGCTGCGATGGCCTGATACTCTGCCATGGATACCCGCTCTCCGGCCTCGACGCTGTTGGCAAATCGGGTGGTGAGCCAGGCGATTCGATCATGAATCGTCTGCCGTAACCAGCTACGGTCACCGGGCAGGAAACCGCTGTGTTCGATCTGTTGGTCCAGAGCTTGCCAGTCAACTTCGCGCAGTATCGCTTTCAGGGTCTGCCCCAGCAGCTCATCGTCCAATTGTGACAGAATAGCCACGCAGGGGTTGTGGATAACGTGGGAGTTCATTGCTGGTGCCTGGGGATCCCGCAGTTTTATCAACAGCAACGGCATGGAGGAAAAATCATCCTCTTTGGAGGCTGGTTCTGGTTTATCCGGACACGGATAGCGTGTGGCCATCCCGGCGAACTCCCAGTTCAACATCACCGGCTCCCCTTGCGGGGTCAGTTCAATGTTCTCCCAGGCTTCATTGACCATGGCTTCATTACCAACGATGGTATTGACCAGTAACAATCTGGCCCACTGATTGGCAGGCAGGGATTGCAGAGGGTCTTTCCCACTTTTCAGGTTACCCGGCCAGTCACTGGGAATTTCACTGACCACATAACTGCAATCCTGTTCCTGATGGGCAAAGGTGACGGGGGAATTAACGCCCAGCAGTCGTGCGAGATTGGCCATCAGTGCCTGATTGCGGGCGCTTTCCACAGAGACCGCCGTTTTGATGTAGTAGCACTGTTGCTGAACGGGGTCATTATACAGCTGTCCAATCCTGCTCCCTCCCACGCTCTCGCTCTGCCGGTTCAGCCTGGCCAGGGAAAAGGCTGGTTCTGGCTTCACCGGGTGACCGGTAAAAGGCGTGATCAGCTTGCTGATGAAATCGGATTGCGTGCCTATAGTAAATAACTGATATTCCAGTGGCGAAGGATGGTGTTCCCACTGCTTTTTCGTGTTTACACACCGGGTAGAGGTTTGGCTGAAAAACTGTCTGGCTGTTTTGGCGCTGTCTAGCAAGTCGATGGGGTACCAGAGATCGCCCTGGCTGGCAATCACCTGACAGACCTCTCTGGCCAGAAAGCGCCACGCTTCACGGCGTTGGTCATCCTGGCAGTCGGCAAAACACTCCAGCTTGTCCATATAAAAACAACATCTGACCCGCATAACCTCCAGCGTATCGGCATCATGGAGCAGACTGCGCAGTGTCTGTATCTCCCCGGGCAGGTGCTGGCAGGCATCCGGAAAATCCTTGTGGCGAATTGCTTCACCGCACTGCCAGGCCAGGGACTGCTCAATGCCACAGTTACGCAGGTGCTCTTGCAAATTGTCACCGCTGGTCTTCTCCCATTCAGAGGTGTCTTTTCCATCTCCTTCACGGCCTGAATCATGGAACAGACAGGCCTTGACCAGTAACGGTACCAGTTGTTCAGGAAAGGACAGGGCTCGGTGATCATGTTGCTGTTTGCGTTGTTGCAGTATCGCCAGCGCCCAGATTGCACTCCGGCAGCTGTGCTGCAGGCCATGAATAAGACGCGCTATGGTCTGGGAGGGGGGTAAAAAACTGGATGGGTGATATTCCTGAAGCAGGGCAGTTTTTACCGGAATCTCAATGGATTTGATAAACGATTGGTCGATTATTGGCAGGCTGGACGTTTCCATTTTGGTGTTATGGCGGACCGATGCACTTTCAGCCGTCGTCGGCTTGGCAAAAGCCGTTAGACTGATTATCCGATGGGCGTTACTAACCGTTATCTTGGGATCGGGTGGGCACTGATCACTGGAGGAAATGTTTTCAGACGTATTCGAAAGAACGTTAGCTGAGGGCATTATGTTGTCATTAACCCGGACCGTTCTGGTGAACGTCATGCATTGTCTGTCGTTGTCATCTGGTAGATTAACATCGACAGGGATTTGTTTATCAGGGGCGTTCAAATTACTGGTGCTGGCCGAATTAATCATTGAGTCCACCTTTATCGTTCCCGGTCCCATTTAAAGTTTCTGCATTATTCGGCCATAAATTTTTGTAGTTTTTAGCCCGGATATCTCATAAACGTGCTCCCGATCTCCCATGTCTTTTGCCGCTGCGGGCGACAAGGTTCCCGGCTTTGGCATCCTGCGTCGCCCTGACTACTAAATCCCTGTGGTCGTATGGGAGATTCGGGGCAGTTTATGAAATAACGGATTTGACCAATCGATCAATAATTAGTTCCCGTCCAAAAAAGCATCAGGCAATCCATGCTCAAATTTGAGGAGCACCTGCAAGATGCTCTGTTTGATTCCGTCAGGCCTGCTAACTTGATGGTTAGGTTAAATGCCTGGAGTTAATGTTAAAACTTTTCATTCTGGGCACGAACAAAGCCGTAAACACCAATTTATTGCAACCATGCATCAGTAACGGGAGTAACTCATGTTGGCAAAAATAGCTACTTTCAGAAGCATAAACATTGTCATCAAACGATGGCTGGTACTCATCCTTCTGTCCCTGGCTACCGTTGCCACAGCAACCCAGACGCCAGAAAACAACACAGCTGAAGCTGTTGACAACGAGTCGATCAGCACGCCAGCAGATCCTGAGGATCTGGCCAGAATCAATCGGGCCGCGGGTGCCATCATGGGTGTACTGATTGGTGATGCACTGGGGCTGGGGACGCAGTGGTATTATGATATGGACGCCCTGCACAGGGAGCACGGCACCTGGGTTGACCACTATGTTGACCCCAAACCCGACGGCGATCACCGGTTCGCCAACGTCAGCCGGTTTCGTTACGAACAGGGATTACGCGCTGGCGATCTCTCCCAGACAGGGCAGATTTACACGTTGTTGCTGGAGAGCCTGCATGAAAAAAAACAGCTTGTGGGCAATGACTTCTTCCGGCGTCTGGATACCTTATATGCCACGCTCAGTGGGGAGGCCTTCTCAGGACGTTACACCGATAGTCTTCACCGAGCCTTACTGAAATATCGAGCCCGGGGTATAGACTGGGACGACATGCATTCGTTCGTCCCGACCAATGATACATCTGACGGCGCATTGCTGCTCGTTCCCCTTGCTGCCACCATCTCCGACCCTGTAGATTTTGCCCGTGAAGCGGACCAGCTGCTGCAGGTGTTTTACCGTGATCACTTTGTCAGGGGTAACCATATCGTCTACGGTCTGGTTATCCAGGCGTTGATCAATGGCATCACTGTTGATGAGCTGGAAGATTACCTGAAGTCGATGGCTCGTAACCCTGCCATTGCCCCTGTTGTTGGTGGCTTCGACCGCTTCATAACCCCGGTCAATGGTAGCATCGCCCGCCGTCCGGACCTGGTCAGTATTCCAGAGCCGAAGTACGTCAGTCATCTCTTTGGTATGGACTGTCAGGTTATGCACTTGCTGCCCGCCGCTTACTACCTGATGTATCGGTTCCCGACTGATTTTGAGATGGCTACCCTCTCCGCCAGCAATGGCGGTGGCAATAATATGGCCAGAGCAGCATTGACCGGAGCCATCGCCGGAGCCATAAACGGCATCAGCAATATACCGCAACGGCTGTTAAAAGAATTACGCAATGGTGACGAGCTGGAAAACCTGGCAAGGGAGGTAGCCAGTCAAAATCACTAGCAAAGATTGCCTGATTACATTTTTAGTCAGGCTCAAATCCCAGCACTTTTCTGATGTTGTCAGCTACAACGCTACCTTTACAAGCCAACTCAAACGTTTCTAATGCTTCTTTGTAGGTCTTTCCGCAATAGAGGGAATGAGTGTTTTCTCCGCCACTCTGGGCGAGATAGGATTCACCACAGTACCCGACATTATTGTGAGAATCGGCTTTAAAAAGCCTTTCACACTGGATCGGATTCAACGCCAGGAGGAAAAACGTGCCATCGTTAAATTGACCAGCATATATTGAATGTGGATCTTTTGGACCAAGATTTTTAAGGGGGCGAAGCTGGCGGCCATGATTCAAATCAATACCATTGAAAACATAAACACCTGTAAACTCTTTCACTTTATTGTTACATTTCGAGTAATTATCTTTCTGCAATAATCCATCGAATGCCAGGTTGTATTTCAACATGTCCTGATGCATAAGGGTGTTTTTCCGGCGTTCAATTTTTATCATATTCCTGAATTCAAGCGGAGGAGGACCTGATGATGATGTAACTGATTGCATGCAAATGCTTTCATCAAAGCAATCTTTTTCGTACTGTGACTTGAATGGGTAAAAATCAGGTGGCGGTATTTTGGTAGAAGCCTGTGGCACAACTTCTTCAGCCGATAAATTATTAAACTTTGCTGAGGCACCTGTGTTTGCCGTGGCATCCTTGGTTTCTTCAGGATTTTGTTGTTCTTGCCATGCCATTTTTCGGTAAGTTGATGCTGATATGGGTGAAGTCATAACAATTACTCATATTCTAAATAATCAAGTTGATGACAAGGGGTTATGTTCAAAGCGTTTCCAACGCTCATGAGAATTCATGGGGCAAGGTGAAACTCTGTCGACTCTGACCACTGATCCAAATGAAAGTTTCATGATATAATGGATATTTCCGGCTTCCAGGTGGAAAAGTTTTACTGCTGTATTTTTAGTAAAATGGCTGACTATAAACGCAGTTACAGTAGTTGAGAGTCAGGTATTTTTATGCACACATTCAAGAATCAAGAACTGCCACTGGTTTGCAATTTGTTTATGCTTTGGACGCAGGTCTTGAAAAATTGAACTTTAAGCATAAAAATCAGTCGAACTTTATAAAATTGAATCCAACCTTTTAATAACAACTAGTACACGGTTTCAATGAGTTTTATGGGTTGTCGTGCCTCCGCACTCTGTTCGCCCTGAGCCTGTTGAAGGGCGTAAACTCCGGACTCTGATAGATCGTGCCAAGCACCCTTCGACTCCGCTCAGGGTGAACGGAGATGGTACACGTCAAACTCATTGAAACCATGTACTAACATGATGGTTCGCTCTTCAGGCAATTTGCAATGAACTCATTAACATCAGACTGTGGATTTTACTGGTTCAAGTCCCTGGCAAGAGAGCCGGTGGAACATGACGAAAGATTCAGTATTGGCTCTGCGGTCAGCCCACTTATGGTATCGGATGAAAGTCAACCCCAAAACACTTTTGAGGCAACGCGGCTCCCTGAGCGACTCACAGTTGCTGTTTCTGAATCAATAGCTGTTCCTGAAACAGTTGCTCCTGAGCCAGTTGCTCTTGAAACAGTTGCTCCTGAGGTCATCGCTGTTCAAGAGTCAGTTGCTGCTCAAGAGACAGTTGCTGCTCCAGACGCTGCTTCCTGTGTTGGGCTCTCTTTGCCCGGAACTTCGCCTGTTGTCAAAAAACAGATTCCCGAACAGCTGCACGATATTTGCCAGCAATGGCTTGCGCTAAGCCACCGCTTCCCTAAAGACCTCAGTTTCCAGCAAACCGGCGAACTGGTCGAGGCCTTCAGAGAAATATTGCTTCAGCGACTTAGGGGATTGGCATCAGAACCTTCCAGATCCACCACGGGCTGTCAGCCATCGGGGTGGTCTTCAACGCACCACACCAAACCGGCTGACCAGAAAAACGCACCTGATGACAGTAGTCAGAGGGATCATCAGCTGGTGGACCATTTCTGGCTAAGTTACCTGAACGCGATAAGCCGACGTATTACCCAGATAAGCAGTGACGATGTTCGTGTGAATGGCCAGAGTCCGGAAGAACCGAATCCGTTCACTTTTGAGCAGCTGAACCAGAAAAGCTGGGATTTATATGCCAGGATCGGTGTGAGCTATCCGGACAACATCCCGCTGATTCTTAAACAGGCTTCCTATCCCCTCAGCCATGGTGGTGACACTTTCGCTATTATCCATAGTGTTGTTTTTCAGGGCGTAGAGGCCAGCAGCAACTTTGTGAGCACCCTGCTTTTTTCCCTGTGTGAATACTATCAGCCGGAACAACGGCCTTCGCCAAACGGCTCTGAGCCAGTGATTATCCGGTTATTCGAGCAGCTCGGCTACTGGCGGCAACAAAACGACAAACTGATTGTTCCGAAAGTCAAAACGGCTAAAGGAGAGATTCGCCCCATGAGTATTTTCAAAAGCATGGAGCGAATTATCCCCAAAGAACACCCATTCCAGCAGGCCCTGGCCAGGGTCCAGCTTGACAGCGGCCCAATCGGCATACTGGATGGCAGTGTTACCCGGCAAAAAAAATGCCTGAAACAAACCATTAAGGCGCTTGCCAGTTCAACCGCCGCTGATGATCTGGCCAAAGCAAAACAAAGACCATCGCCAGCCAAAACACAGCGAAAGCAAAAAAAAGACAACAAGACCACCGCCCCCCTCTCCAGCAACCAACCTGCTGCGCCATCGACAGCTACGCCATCAGAGGCTGGCAAAAACAATTCCGGGGAATGTCTGAGCACATTGGCAGACAACAGCAGCTCGCCAATAACATTTGCCAGACAATGCAAACAGCTCATTAATGCTGATAACGTCGACCTGCTGAAAAAACTGCTGACAGACAATCCGCAACTGTTCTACGGATTAAAACAGTCACAGAAAAATAAAATTGACCGTTTTCTGAAAGCAAAGAAACTTCCCAATTTTATGCGGGATAAACACTAAAATACGCTGGTACTGGATAGGGTTGTTCAGGCAGAATTGCCCGACATAGCTATCTATCAGGTTGACATGCGGGCCACCATAAGAACCTCTAATGCAGAGAGCCACAAACAACAGGCCCTGATATTTAACGCCCTGGACGTAATATGACTGACAATAACAAGCTGCCACTTATCCTTGAACCAGATGTTCTGGAATCCATACTCACTGCTGAAGACCATGCGTCAGTAAAAGAGCGCCTGATTATTATTGATCTTGGTAATCCCCGGCTGTATCAACAGGCTCATGTTCCCGGGGCCATCCATGTGCCACCCCATCAGCTGGTTGCAGGAACGCAACCGGCCCGTGGCAAACTGCCAGCGCTCAGTCAACTGGAATCGTTGTTCAGTGAGCTGGGCTTTACCGGCGAAGAGCACTTTATTGTTTACGATGATGAAGGCGGTGGCTGGGCGGGGCGCTTTATCTGGACGCTGGATGTTATTGGTCACCGGAAATATTCGTATCTCAATGGTGGTATCCATGCCTGGTTGAAAGAAGGCCATCCAAGAGAGTCCGGGGCCAACGTGAGAGCTTCCACCGACGTTTCCCTGACGATTGATGACCGTGTTATTGCCAGCTGCGACTTCATCCTTGAAACACTGGCGAGCCCGGAGTTCACTATCTGGGATGCACGCTCTCCAGAAGAATACTGCGGAGAAAAGGTCATGGCACAAAAAGCTGGCCATATTCCCGGAGCCATTAATTTTGAGTGGACCCGAGCCATGGACCCGGAAAAGAACTATCGAATTAAAGAAGGGCTGGAGGCGGAGCTTGATGCCCTTGGTATTAAAAGAGATCAACAAATCATCACCCACTGTCAGGCCCATCACCGTTCAGGGTTTACCTATCTTGTGGCTAAAGCGCTTGGCTTTAAATCGGTCAGAGCCTATGACGGCTCATGGTCTGAATGGGGGAACCTGCCTCATACACCAGTTGCTTAAGTAGTTAATAAGCAAACACAGCAATCACCGAAGGTGCAGGCAGTCATGCCATGAATTACAATGGCTGCCACTTTCCTGTTTTTCGAGAACCATTGTCTTGATTCATTTGAACAACCTTCAGAGCCTGGCATGATCCCTTACAAATAGACGACAGGCTCTTATCAGATACCTATTTTAACCACAGGATATTCCATCACCGTGAAAGAAAAACTGTTTGCAGCTATCCAGTATGTACTGCCTCATCACCTGATCTCCAGGGCTGTGTACTATTTTGTGGAATGCCAGATTCCATGGTTCAAAAATGGCCTGATTCGCTGGGCTATCGATCACTACCACGTCAATATGAGTGAAGCGAAGCGGGAAGGCGCTGAAGAGTACCGCCACTTCAACGACTTTTTTACCCGGTCATTAAAGGATGGAGCCCGTCCTTTACCCGAAGACCCGGAGATGATTGTCAGCCCGGCCGATGGTGTCATCAGTCAGATAGGCGACATCAAGAACGGCAGAATATTTCAGGCCAAAGGCCATGATTACAGTCTGGTCGAATTGCTGGGTGGTGATCTGGAGCTTGGGCAGGAGTTTATGGGCGGAAAGTTTGCTACCATTTACCTCTCCCCGAAAGACTACCACCGTGTCCATATACCTGCGGCCGGATCCCTGCATAAGATGGTCCATGTGCCCGGACGCCTTTTCTCTGTAAACCAGGGGACCGTTGAGAACATCCCCAATCTCTTTGCCCGGAACGAACGGGTGGTCAGTATTTTTGATACAGAATACGGTCCCATGGCAGTCATCATGGTTGGGGCAATCAATGTTGCCAGTATTGAGACCGTATGGGCCGGTCTGGTGACCCCACAAAGGGGGCAGGTTGCTACCACCACCTATGGTGAGGTGAGCCAGTCGGTTGAATTAAGCCGTGGTGATGAACTGGGCCGCTTCAAACTGGGTTCCACTGCGATTGTGCTCTTTGGCAAAGACCAGATTGAGTGGCTGGAAAACTGGCAACCCGGCCTGTCGATCAAGATGGGGGAGGCATTGGCCCAGGTCAATAGTGCGCCTGTCATCAATTAGTGCCTTCTCTATAGTGGAGATTTTTATCACATTGAGCCTGGTATTCAGAACCTCCGGGAGCGCAACGAATCCGTGTCAGAAACTCAGTTGCTGAAAGACGTTTGTTCTGCGTCTCTCCACATTCGACCGAATCATCTTCCGGGGAAGGGGCCGTTGTTTCCGGATTGATCAAATCGCTAAGGAAGGCAACTTTTTCGCTGTCAGGCATAGGGCTATGCAGGGTATGGCAAATAACGCCAAGAGTCCCGGTTAAACACTCGACCACTTTATCGGCTAAATACTTTTCATTATCCGTTGTAACACGAGTTTGAATGTCATTTGCGCCATCATCTGGAATTACCTTTATCTGAATGTATCTGGGGTCGACTAACGGTTCAGGAGTGTTATCGAAACTCATTCGGGCCTCGGCAGGCAGCCATTTTTGTTCCCAATCATTGAAATATTCAAACACGTCGAACCCGGGCTTAAACACATTGGGTTTGCGCAAATCAAAATAGTCATATTTCATCAGATGAACAATTACCTTGTGATTAGCGATGAAATAAAAACGGTCAAAATGATACTCATCTGCTTCGTCGAGCCCATATTTACCGGGAGAGAGATAGAGAGCGTGTTTCACGTCGTCAGTCGAGAGGCCATCGTCATACATACGTTGTTCTGCTGACTCAGTTAAACGGGCCGCTTTACAGGGTTGGCCGACATAAATTACCGGTAAGGTCTTACATGCTTGTAACTCTTCATTGGTCTCGAGCCGGATTTGATCGGCCAACTCCTTAGGTGATAACAATAAAGAGTGAGGGCTGGCCATTTTCCGGGGAGGGATTTCCGGCGGTTGTCCTGGCACAACGGGAGATGACATTTGGGATTGAACAGAAACTGTCGCTTGTTGTTTAACGTGTAACTGCTCATTTTTGCCTGGCAAAACCTCAGTTTCTGTCGTTATTTTAGGGGTTTTACTGAGCTGTAGAGGATCGCATGTAGAATTTGCCAGTCTTTTTTGAGCAGTTACTTTAACGTCTCTCCCTGAGAAGCATGAAGGGCTTGATATATCTTCTGAACCTTTTACCTCCGCAGGATTATTATCTGAAGCAGGGGTCTGATGACTCTCTTTCAGAGAGGATGTGCTTGCTCGAATATCCACAACAATTCCACCCAATACGTTGTTTGACTGTTAGTAAGTTCTGGACCAAAAAGCGCAACCAATTGTAAATATGTGAAATTTATCCTGACAAAAAATTAAAACACCTCTGCTTTTTGACAGCCAGAAAATATCAGTAAATGCTAAGAGCAGATGGCTTCAAATGCATATAAAGATCATAGTGTAGTATGGAGCTCCATTACTTTCCTCATGAAATCTGGTAATTGAAATAATTTTAAAATCCTGAATTCAGGTATGGATAGAGGCGGTGCTGGTATAAGTTGGAAACACACGATATCCGGTAATGATTATAAACAACCGACGATCATGTCAGTGCTTCAGAGAGTGGGCGATACAGGCATGGCACAGTCAGGCAGGCGAACGAAATCTGGGGTCAGGTTTTTCTTTTTGAAAAACAAATGTCGTTTATCATAACTACTGATGTACAAACAAAGACCCGCCCCCACACTTCTTACTTTAATGCACAAAGAAAGACCTGACACCAATTCTGTTTTGTGGAATGCCAGATTCCATGGTTCAAAAATGGCCTGATTCGCTGGGCTATCGATCGCTATCACGTCAATATGAGTGAAGCGAAACGGGAAGGCGCTGAAGAGTACCGTCACTTCAACGACTTTTTTACCCGGTCATTAAAGAAGGGAGCCCGTCCTTTACCCGAAGACCCGGAGATGATTGTCAGCCCGGCCGATGGTGTCATCAGTCAGATGGGGGATATCAAGAACGGCAGAATATTTCAGGCCAAAGGCCATGACTACAGTCTGGTCGAACTGCTGTGGTGATCTGGAGCTTGGGCAGGAATTTATGGGGGGAAAGTTTGCCACCATTTACCTCTCCCCGAAAGACTACCATGGTGAGGCGAGCCAGTCGGTTGAATAAAGCCGTGGTGATGAACTGGGCCGCTTCAAACTGGGGTCCACTGCGATTGTGCTCTTTGGCAAAGACCAGATTGAGTGGCTGGAAAACTCGTAACCCGGCCTGTCGATCAAGATGGGGGAGGCCCTGACCCGGGTCGATGCTCCTGACATCAAATAGTGCCTTCTTTATAGTGGGGATTTTTATCACATAGAGCCTGGTATTCAGAACCTCCGGGAGCGTAACGAATCCGTGTCAGGAACTCAGTTGCTGAAAGACGTTTGTTCTGCATTCCTCCACATTCGACCGAATCATCTTCCGGGGAAGGTGCCGTCGTTTCCGGATTGATCAAATCGTTAAGGAAGGCAACTTTTTCGCTGTCAGACACAGGACTATGCAGGGTATGGCAAATAACGGCAAGAGTTCCGGTTAAGCACTCGGCCACTTTATCGGCTAAATACTTTTCATCATCCGTTGTAAGCATATTTCCACCTCCTTCAAGACTTTGAATTTCCTCCACCTGAATGTATCTTGGGTCGATTAACGGTTCAGGATAATCAAAACTCCTATCTGCCTCGGCAGGCAGCCATTGTTGTTTATATTCACTGAAATATTCAAACACGTCGATCCCAGGCTTAAATGCAGTGGGACGGTTATCATTCTCAGCATATTTCATAAGATGAACAATTACCTTGTGATTAGCGATGTAATAAAAATGGTTAAAACTCAGGTGAGGTGTTTGATTGAGCGCAGATTTACCAGTGGTGAGATGGAGAGCGTTTTTCACGTCCTCAGTAGAGAGGCCATCGTCATACATACGTTGTTTTGCTGACTCAGTTAAACGGACCGCTTTATAGGGGAGGTCGACATAAAATACCGGTAAGGTTTTACATGCCTGCAACTCTTCAATGGTCTTGAGCCGGATTTGATCGGCCAACTCCTTTGGTGAAAACAATAAAGAGCGAGGGCTGGCCATTTTCCGGGCAGGGATTTGTGACGGTTGTCCTGACACAACGGGAGATGACATTGGGGATTGAACAGAAACTGTCGCTTGTTGTTTAACGTGTAACTGCACATTTTTGCCTGGCAAAACCTCAGTTTTTGTAATTATTTTAGCGGCTTTACTGGACTGTAGAGGATCGCATGTGGAATTTGTCAGTCTTTCTTGAGCAGTTACTTTAATGTCTCTCCCTGAGAAGTATGAAGGGCTTGATATATTTTCTGAACCTTTTACCTCCGCTGAATTATTATCTGAAGTAAGGGCCTGATGACTCTCTGTCAGAGAGGATATGTTTGCTCGAATATCCACAACAATTCCACCCAATAAGTTGTTTGACTGTTAGTCAGATCTGGATCAATCAGTTCTGGACCAAAAAGTGCAACCAAATGAAAATATTGGTGACTCATCCTGACAAATATTTGAAACACCTCTGCTTTTTTACAACCATTAAACATCAGGGAATGCTAAATACAGATGGCTTCAAATGCACAAATAAAAACAGTGTAGTATAGAGATTCATTACTCCTGAATTCAAGTCATAAATGCATAACCCATGATTTTTCTTGCATCTATTCCGGTTAACTCCTTGAATGCCTCATAAGGAGTCTTGTAACC
>NZ_JBLYZG010000062.1:0-28138 GCF_049310245.1 Endozoicomonas sp. ALB115
GGGCCTCCGGTTAGCTGTCTATGGTTTGGTATCTGAAAGATAGCTAAGCAGTCCGGAGGCTCCTTGTCTTTTTTACGTCGAATTCACGTTATTCAGAGGAGTGCAAAAGAGCCCGTCTCTCTTATTCAGTACAACTGATGGGCTCCTTCTCTCATTGACATCCAAACTCCGCTAAGGGTGAACGGAGATTGTACACATCAAACTCATTAATGAGATGTACCAGGAGTTGATGATTGATTAACCAAAAATCGACAATGCCGCCTGCAGAATAATCAGGTTAACAATATCAATAAAGAAGGCACCGACAATAGGCACAACCATAAACCCCTGGGGTGAAGGACCAAAGCGGTTAACGACGGAGCCCATGTTCATGACCGCTGTGGGTGTTGCGCCAAGACCAAAGCCGCAGTGACCGCTGGCAATAACGGCCGCATCGTAGTCTTTGCCCATCACCCGGAAGGTCACCACATAAGTAAATATTGCCAGCATAACGGACTGTGCCAGCAAGATGACCAGGATCGGGATGGCCAGATCGAGAATATTCCAGAGTTTTAAGCTCATCAGGGCCATGGCCAGAAACAGGGCCAGTGACACCGTGCCGAGAATATCGATGGTTTCAATATCCAGCTTTTTCACCCGGGTGACTTCCAGCGTGTTGGTGATGATAACGCCGATAAACAGGGCATAGACAAAATCGGGAATCATCAGCCATTTGATCTCGAAGTTGTTGACCCAGATTTCAAGGTACTTGGCACCGGTCACACAGATCAGAATCATAAACAGTGATTCAATCATCTTTTTTGAGGTGACATTGTCTTCCTCATTTTCGTTGTAGGTCACCAGCTCAGGAAACTGTTCATGGGTTCTGTTGGTGTTGCCGTATCTGGATTTCAGGCCATATTTATCCACCAGTCGCTGCGCCACCGGACTGCCAATAATGCCGCCCATGATCAGGCCGAAGGTGGCTGAAGCCATGGCAATCTCAAGTACATTGTGCATGCCGTATACTTGCTGGAAGGTTTGAGACCAGGCCGCACCGGTACCGTGACCTCCGGAAAGAGTGATTGACCCGGCAATTAATCCCATCAGCGGGTCAAGCCCCAGCAGGGTGGCCAGTGACATCCCCAGGCCATTTTGCAGCACGATATAGAGAGACGCCACGGCAAGGAAAACAAGCACCTTGACCCCACCTTTAATCAGCTGGGTATAGCTGGCGGCCAGACCAACCGTGGCAAAGAACATCAGCATAAAGGTGTTTTGCAGGGGCAGGTGGAAGTCAATCTCGACACCATTGAAGTGCAGCCAGGCAATAACACCGGCAATGATCAGTCCGCCAACAATAGGCTCAGGAATATTGAACTGCTTTAATAGAGGAATTCGGGCATTGATGAAATGCCCCAGAAATAGCACAAAAATGGCGATGAGAAATGACTCAAGCGCGCCAACCGTCAGTAGTTGATTCATAAACCCTCAAAATAAAAGTGATCAGATACAGGCAAAGCGTCTACCCAGTTTGCTGTAGCCCAGTCCGGTTTCTTTTATCACTTCTATCCGGGTGGGAATCCGTTCTTTCAGGGACTCAATATGGGAGATGATACCGACCATCTTCCCACTGGCATTCAGGCTATCCAAGGCGCTGAGTGCGGTTTCCAGTGTTTCCTGATCCAGTGTACCAAACCCTTCATCCAGAAACAGCGAGTCGATACGGGTTTTATGGCTGACCAGGTCAGATAACCCCAGTGCCAGCGCCAGGCTGACCAGAAAGCTTTCTCCACCGGACAGGGTTTTGATATCCCGTGCGGAGTCACCCTGCCAGGTGTCCAGTACTTCAAGGCTGAGTTCATCGTTGCTTTTGCGGTTGAGCAGATAGCGGGCATGGAGCTGTTCCAGCTGTCGGTTGGCCAGAAGAATCAGATGATCCAGCGTCAGGCCCTGGGCAAATTTACGGAACTTGTCGCCTTTGCTGGAGCCGATCAGGCCACTGAGTTGCGCCCAAACCTGATATTGATGCTCTTGCGTTGCGATATCCCTGAACAGGCTGGCCTGGCCAAGACGTTTTTCGTCGTCGTCTTTCAGCGCCTGGGTAATCTCACCTTGTCGTTGATTGATTAAACGAATGCGGTTATCCAATTCGGTCAGTCTGTCAGTCACTTCATCCAGAGTTAGTTTAGTCGCTGGCTGTTCAATATGTGCTTTCAGGTTGGCCTCCGCCGAGGCAAGCTTGCCTTTGGCCTCATGCAGCTGTTGTTCAATGGTCTGTTTCAGTTCTGTCAGTGTCTTCCGTTCTTCTCTGTCCAGCAGTGCCTGCTGGAAATGTTCGCTATCCCGGAATGGGCTGTCGTTTAACAATGTCTGCCAGGTTGTTCCGGCGGCTGTCAGTGCTTCGCCCAATGTTTCCTGTTCCATGGTCTGCTGGCGAACGATTCCAGTCAGCTGAGCCAGCTTGTCATCAATGGCTTTCAACTGGCTCTGGCTTTGTTGATGGTGTGCCTTTGCTTCGACCACCAGTGACTTGAGTCGCTGTCGCTCCTCACCCACGATTTTCTGGCCAAACAGATCCTGTCGTTGCTGCTGTTGCTGTTGTCTCCGAGCATTGGTGTGATCCAGCGTTTGCTGAATGTCACGGATAAGTTCATCGGCTTTTTGCCGGTTTTGATGCTTGTGATTCAGCTGCTGGGTAATGGCCTGGATTTTCTCATTCAGCGTTTGTTGTTCGGCGGTGATGTGCTGCCATTGTTGCCAGTTTTTTTCCTGCTGACTCAGCCAGGTTGATTGCTCTGACAGGATTGGAATCTCCAGATGCAGCGCAGTTTGGATTCTCTGCCTGATCTTCTCTTCCAGCGCCCGGTTGGCCTGTTGGCTTTGCTCAAGCTGTTGACGCTTTTCAGACAGCTGCTGGTCAATCTGCCTTTGCTGTTGCTGGTTAACCTCCCGTTGATGGGTGTGTTGGGTCATGTCGTTATTCAGCTGGTCCAGCTGCTGCTGTTCAAGTTGAATGCGGTGATTAAGCTGGCTCAGTTGTTCAAGCTGCTTTTTCCGGGCCTCCCCGGTCTCGGAGAACTGTTTGAAGTGGTCTTGATATTCTTCGGTGTTGTTGATCGATAGGGAAAGAGACTGGGCATTGCTGGTGGCGGACCAGTCTGATGTGACCTGGGCAATCTGATTTTGCAGCTTGCTAATGGTCTGCTCTGAGGATTCCAGTTGTACCTGTAAACGGGCAGCCTCTTTGTTCAGCTTCTCGCCCTGAAGTTGCAGTTGCTCCAGTTCCCGCTGTCTGGCGGTTAAACGCTGTTCGGTATCGGAAATATTCAGCTGCTGATAGTGTTCAATGGCCGGGTGTTCTGTGGCACCGCAAAGGGGGCAGGCCGCTCCGGCCTGCAGTTGGTTGCGATAGTCCTTAAGGCTGGTGATCTGCCGCTCCCGGGCTAACAGCTGTTCCAGGTCATGACAGTGTTGCCTGACATTCCGGTACTCTGTCCTGCATTTTTCAATGTTGTCGGTGTACTGTGCTACCGATTGCTGCAGGTTGCCATGCTGGGTTTGCTCTTTCTGTAAGTCAGCGGTGCAGTTGGCAAATTGCTGGCTGAGGTTGTTCAGATGCAGCCATATCGGGTATTGATCGTGCCACTGCTGTTGATCGGTCAGCAGCTGCTCTTCTTCCTGGCCATTTAACAGGGCTGTTTTGTTCTCTAGCAGTGTTTTATTCTGGCTGGCGCGTTGTTCCCGTGTTTTGGCCAGCGACTGAATATACTCTTCCAGTGTCTGGTGTTGTGCGCCCAGGTTCTGGCGTTCCTGCTCTAACTGATGAATGGCTTGAGCAAACTGTTGTTCACCCTGGCTGGCGGTTTCCCGCTGCTCAAACAGGGTTTGTAATACCGGCAACTGTTCACCCAGCGTTTGCTGGTGTGCATTCTGTTCCAGGTAACGGTTGGCTACCTGAAGTTGTCCAGTGAGTTGTTCCCGGGACTGCTGGTCATCGGCAATGCTGTTGTTCAGTGTGCACTGCTCATGTTCAGCGGCCTGCAATTTGCCTTTTATGGCCTGTTGTTCATTGGTCAGTCTCTGTATATCAGCATCCAGAGGGATGACCTGCTCTACCAACAGGGATTCGGTTTGCTCCTGTTCCTGCTGATAGCTTTCCCAGGCATTTAACTGAATCTGACACTGTTTCTGAACACTTTCCGCCTGTTCGGTGGTGACCTGTTTTTCCTGCTGATGATCAGCCAGTGTCTTTTGTATCCGTTGATGCTTTTGTGTCAGTTCGCTTAACCGATCCCAGTCCGGCAGCAGCTCCATGGCGGGCAGGGCCTGCTCCAGACGGTTTATCTGCTCGCTGTGTTCTGATTTGTGTTGAAGAGCATTATCCAATGACTCCCGGGCTTTTTTCTGTTCACGTTCTCTGCTGGTCAGCTCTTCCAGCCAGCGCTTCTGCTGGTTCAGGGAGAGGCGTTCGTTGCCGGTTTCCTCCTGTTGCCCGGCAAGCTGACTCTGTTCTTCTCTCAGTTCTGTCAGTCGATCGTCGTTCAGTAGAGCAATACCGCCCGCTCTGGCCTTTAACAGGTCGAGTTGCTGCTCTGAGGTGCGCATGCGCTCAAAGGCACGGCGGGAGATTTCTCCGTAGATCTCGGTACCGGTCAGTTCTTCCAGCAGCTCAGCCCGGTCATTGGCACTGGCCTCCAGAAAAGCGGCAAAACCGCCCTGGGCCAGCATCATGGATTTGGTAAAACGTCCGAAGTCCAGCCCGGTCAGCTCACTCACCTTTTTCAATTTATCGCTGATACGGGTGGTAATAATCGTACCATCACTGTCGGCCAACTCGACCTGAGGTGCCTGCAACTTGCCGTCTGCTTTACCCCTGGCCCGGCGTTGTGACCAGAAGGCGCGATACGCTTGACCTTTGACTTCAAACTCAACTTCGGCGAGCGACTCGGCGGTATGCCGGGTCATCAGCTCGTTATCGGAGGCGGAGATTGTGGTCAGGCGGGGAGTCTGGTGGTACAGGGCAAGGCAGATGGCATCCAGCAGCGTGGTTTTGCCAGCACCGGTCGGGCCGGTAATGGCAAAGAGACCCGTGTTGGTAAACGGTTCACTCTGGAAGTCTATTTTCCACTCGCCCCTGAGGGAGTTAATATTTTTCAGGCGCAGGCTGAGAATTTTCATCAGGCGTTGTCCTTCTGGCCATGCTGCGCCAGCATGGGATGCTGTTTGTCTGCTGCAAACACGTCTTCGAGTATTTCCTGAAACGCGCCGGTCAGCTGCTGTAATTGTTCATCGGTCAGCTCTTCCTGCTTAAGCCGTTGCTGAAAAACATCCTCAACCTTCAACTCGGCCAGACTCTCCTGGTCAGCAACGGTTAGGGATGCGGCGGCTTTTTCCCGTTTTCTTCTTACCCTCAGCAGCTCACATGAGGACAGCTCCTCTCTGGCCAGCACCATTTGTTCGACCCGGCTTTGCAGGTCGTGAAGGTAGGTTTCGGTGGTGATTTCAATCTCCAGCCATGGATTGAGTTCAGCCTGCGGTTGCTCATTTTCATTGGCCCGCTCACTGGCAAGAGTGGCCAGCTGCTGGTCAATGCTGTCCAGGGAGCCCTTGAGACTGATCAGAGGCCTGAAAACAGGAACAATGACGGACTCAATTTTATTCAGCTCGTTTTCCCTGAAGTCCACAATAATGACTTGCTTATCGGATCCGGCTTCATCAAAACTCAGCGGGATTGGTGAACCTGAATAGCGAATATGTTCCTGCTTCGCCACGACCTGTGGCCGATGAAGATGGCCGAGGGCAATGTAGTGAGCCTTGGGGAATGCGGCTACCGGAAATGCCGACAGGGTTCCGATATAAATTTCACGCACGGATTCGCTTAGTTGTCCGCCAACTGTCGTTAAATGACCCGTTGCAATAATGGGCAGACGTTCCCCTGCCAGCTTTTCAGCTTCTGTATAAATGGTCTGATAGTGGGCAGCAATCGCCTGTTGCAGTGCCTGCTGTTTATCCTCACCGGTCTCTCCCGCCTGACTTTCCAGAACATCCCGTGGGCGGACAAACGGAATTGCACAGATCACCGCGCCGGGGTTGCCCTGAGCGTTGTTCAACACCAGAACCTGCTCCCGGGAGTCTTGGCTGACGCCACCCACCACAAAGGTATTCAGGCAGGCCAGCAACTCTTTTGATTCATGCAGTGTGGCTACCGAGTCATGGTTGCCACCAATCACGATAAGCTGCCGACAGTGGGTATTCTGCAGGCTGACAATAAAGCGGCTATAAAGTCCCCTGGCATAGCTGGGCGGGGTGCCGGTATCAAAGATATCACCGGCAATAATCAGGGCATCGATGCGTTGCTCTTGTACCAGCTCGATCAGCCAGTCCAGAAAGGCCTGGTGTTCTGCCTCCCGGCTTTTGCCCATAAAATGCTGGCCAAGGTGCCAGTCTGAAGTGTGAAGAATACGCATGGTGTCTTAAGTTTCGGGCAGTCAGAGGGTGGAGTGAACATCACCCTGGTGAAAAAGTAAAAAGTGAAACTACACCAGAACCGTACTGTAGCCAATGATCTGGCAGCGGATTCCTTGTTTCACTCTTCTTGCGACAGTGCTGCCTGGCAAAGGATAGCTGGATCGTCCGGGAATTGCTCAGGGTACTCAGATTAATATCACATCAACTGAGTGGACTGGAAAACTGCGGTCAGCTATTGAGTTGTATCAGGTTGGTTTAATTGATCCCAGACGGGGTTTCCCCAAAGGGGCACGGTGGTCATGGAGTGTTTGGCACTGCCGGCCGTTTCTTTGGTGGAGTAGCTGAGATAGATCAGGGTTTTGTTTTTCTCATCCCAGATACGTCGTATTTTAAGATGCTTCCAGAGGATGCTTTTCGAGGTTTTAAACACCACTTCGCCGCTTTTGGACATATTGATGTTGTTGACCATATCCAGAGTAATCGGCCCTGTCTGTCGGCAGGAGATGCCCATATCGGAAGGGTCAGACAGGTCAAGATTGCCTTTTACGTGAGAGATATGACAGGTGACACCGCTGACCACCGGGTCGGTAAAGGTGTCGATCTTGATATCTTTAGTGGTGAACAAACCCAGGCTGACATTGCCTACCTCATTGTCTGAGCAGCCGGTGAGCAGAAGTGTTGTAATCAACAGAGCAGAGGTTAACGTTCGCATGTTTTTTAACCTTTTGATAGTTCCCGTCCAAAAACGCATCAAGTAACGTTAATTTTGTTGTATGTACGTCATAGTTGACCCTTAAAAGAAGCCCTGTTTTTAATAAAAGGCGAGCCTTGGGGCCTCATATATTTTTCAGAATATGGGGTACTTTTTATAGTGTTAGCAAACTGCATATCAAGGTATCCGGGATTTAAACACCGGTGGTTTTGCCGAAGACATGTTGACTATTTCCTCACAATCTCCCCTTTTGGCAGATACTCACTTCTCTTCAGAGGTGAGTATCTCTTGACGTAATCTCTCAACACGACAGCGTCTGTATAACCGGTATTAACAAACGTCAGGTTATCATCCACCACCGGCCAGTTATCACCCCCGGCAGCAGAAAAGGCATTAATTGCCATTCGATATTTCCTGTTTTTATCCACAGGCTTTCCGCCAATGTCCAGAGACATTAATTTATCGCCGGCCATGGTCAGCCTGACGTTGGCAAAGTGCGCCAGGCCGCCACTGACCGGTTGAATAGCAGCAATGTCTTCAATGTAGTTCCGCAGCTCACGGCCCGTCATTTCCAGGTAGCACACCATATTGCCAAAAGGCTGAATCTTGAGAATATCTTTTTCGGTAATCTTGCCTGCTTGCAAGCCAGTGCGAACGCCACCACTGTTCATGACAGCCAGATCAGCTTTGGTTTTTTCCATCTGTGCCCGGGCAATCAGATTGCCTATGGCCGCTGGGCCTGAGCGAACTTTTTCCCGTGAACCATCCAGGGTCTGATTGATGGAACCGACAACCTGATTCATTAGTTCACTCGCTTTATCCTGATAAGGCTTTAATGCCTTCAGCACTGCCGGATCTTCTGGAATCTCAGGTTCTATAGTGATCAGCTCTTTCTTACCATCAATGATTTTCTCTTTCTTGAGATTCACCGGAATCAGGCGGTAATTCACCATTTTCAGCAAGCCATGACTGTGTCCTCTGCCACTGTCCAGATATTGATAGATAAAATCAGCCCGACCAACATATTTACCCCACTCCCAGGCTTGCAGTACATAGGTGCTGTTTTTAATATCAGGCCGGTGTAGTTTACTTTGTGAATGGCCACCGACAATGATATCCACACCATCCACTTCTTTAGCCAGGCTGACATCACCCGGAGCATTGTGCCCATGTCTGGCGTTTGGATAATGCCCCATGTGAGTGAGTGCAATAACAATATCAGCCTTTTCATCCCGAATCAGTTTTGGTACCCAAACTGTTCCTGTCTCTATGGCATCATCAAAACGAATATCTTTAATGTTTTCCTTGAGCGCCTGCGATTCTGTATCTTCTGTCGTTAAGCCAAGAATGGCGACCCGCACACCTTGCAGCTCTTTCATTACCCAGGGCTTGAACACTGGTTTACCGGTATCTTTGTAAAAGATGTTGGCTGACAGGAACGGGAAGTCTGCCCACTTTTCCTGCTTCAGCAAAACAGGCAGCGGGTTATCAAACTCATGGTTACCCACGGTCATGGCATCATAACCAATAAGGTTCATCCCGATAAAATCAGGCTCAGCTTCCTGAAGATCGGACTCGGGCACCCCCGTGTTTATATCGCCTGCAGACAATACCAGAGACTTGCCGCCTTCAGCTTCTACATCTGCACGAATACGATCAATCAATGTTTTGCGGGCCGCCATGCCTACTTCACCGTCACGGTTTCGCCAGAATTTTCCGTGGTTGTCATTGGTGTGAATGATGGTGAAATTAAGCGTTTTCAGCGCAGGTTCTCTGTATTGCCCAGTATCGGTAGCACAACCGTTGAGCAATAGCAGGATGGGGAAAGACAATAACAACCAGCGTGGGTACAACATATGGACTCTCCTTTGAGGAAAACGCGGGAATCATACGCACACCTGATTAATTACTGAACGACGTTATTTAGATGTTTTTTTAATAATAAAGAGCACTGTTGTCTGGTTAAAAATCCAGTGCCCATACAACCTCACACCCTCGTTTCCTCGCTCTGCGTGGGAACGAGGTGCCAGTGATGTATATCAGTAAAGAACGCGGCAGCGGATGGTGCCTTCAATCTTTTTTATCTTCTGCATGGCCATATCGCTGTGTTCAGCATCAACATCGATAACAACGTAACCAACGGACTCATTGGTCTGCAGGTACTGACCGCTGATGTTGATACGGTTTTCAGACAGTATCTGGTTAATCTGACCCAGAATACCGGGAATATTCTGGTGGATATGCAGCAGGCGGTGCTTGCCGGGGTGGGCAGGCAGGGCGACTTCCGGGAAGTTGACCGACGACAATGTAGTACCAATATCGCTGTACATAACGAACTTCTCGGCAACCTCCCGGCCAATATTTTCCTGTGCTTCCTGGGTACTGCCGCCAATATGGGGAGTCAGGATAACATTCTTCATGCCACGCAGGGGGCTGATGAATTCATCATCGTTACCCCGTGGCTCTTCCGGAAATACGTCAATGGCGGCACCCAGCAGCTTCCCGTTCTTCAGGTGCTCGGCCAGCGCTTCAATAACCACCACAGAACCACGGGAGGCATTGATCAGAATGCTGTTGTCCTTCATGGCAGCAAACTGTGCTTCACCAAACATCCACTGGGTATCCCGGGTTTCGGGAACATGCAGACTGACAATGTCGCACATGCCAAGCAGGGTGTTCAGATCACTGATCTGGGTCGCATTGCCCATGGAAAGCCGGGTCACCACATCATAGAAATAGACTTCCATGCCCAGAGACTCTGCCATGATGCTGAGCTGGCTGCCGATATTTCCGTAGCCGATAATACCCAGTTTTTTGCCGCGGATTTCATGGGAGTTCGCTGCTGTTTTCTGCCAGCCTCCCTGGTGTGCCATGGCATTCTTCTCCGGGATTCCACGCAGTAGCAGGATGGCTTCAGCCAGCACCAGCTCAGCCACTGAGCGGGTGTTGGAATAAGGTGCGTTGAAAACAGGTATCCCCCGTCGTGTAGCTGCGGGCAGTTCTACCTGGTTGGTACCAATGCAGAAACAGCCAACAGCACAGAGTTTTTTTGCCGCCGCAAAAATCTCATCGGTCAGCTGGGTCCGGGACCGGATGCCGACAAAGCGGGCATCAGCGATACGTTCCTTTAGTTCCTCAGGAGGCAGGGAGGTGGTGACATAGTCGATATTGGTATAGCCCGATGCTTTAAGAATCTCGACAGCAGACGGGTGGACACCTTCCAACAGGAGAAAACGAATCTTGCTCTTATCCAGCGATATTTCGGGCATATCAGTCTCTTTATTGGTTAGCTCATGGCGGACTGGCTCAAGGCTGTTTTACATTAAAGCACTGTTTTTTATTGTGCAGGCGGACAACAGCAGCAGTGCTTTCAATTTATGGCTGTTATTGATCCACCCATCGTTTTCATGGCGCATCACCGGTTGCTCCCGGCTGCGTCAGGCGGCACATCATAGCATAGGCTGTGCGTGATAGTACCTGCTAAAAGGCGGTGGGTCGTTACTGCAGGGAGATCGGCCTCACATCAGTGAAACCGATCTGGTGGTAAGCTTTGTCATAGCGACCGTATTTAAATACCCATGCTGGAGAGGGTAAACATTAATTGCCGGATCGCCTGTGTCAGGGCCGGGTGGTCTTCACTGAAGCGAATGGCCTCCTGCTCCAGCTGATCGTTGTAGCCCTGAATGGGGATTTCTCCTTCTGCCTGGGCAACGGCAATGTTGATCTCTTCGGTTATCTGTTTTAAGGCTCCTGCTGTGCATTCATCGACGGGTGAGTTTTCAAGAATATCATGAAGGCTCTGGATATTGAGTTGCAGCTCTTCTGACATACTATGCTCCTTCCACTGTGCGGCCAGTCTTTATGATACTACTACAGTGTATGTGAAAGTGAGATGCTTTAACTGTGAGTTGAGCCGTGGGACAATAGTCTACCCGGGGAATGACAGGCAAACACTGTCTGTTTCCCGACAAGGCTTCTGGCTCAGTTGAATAATAAATATCCGTATGATGTTGGCGCGTATTGTGCGTTCCATTTTTCATCACCGGCGTTAATAAGGGATGCGCTATGAAGTACAGGCACCGCTGGATCAGTGGCGACCGTATTGACCTTCCTGTTGGGAAGGTGGTTTGTGTAGGACGGAATTATGCGGCACATGTCCAGGAACTGAATAATCCCCTGCCGGATGATCCGGTGCTGTTTATTAAGCCCGGTACCGCCATGGTTAACCTTGAGCAGCCCGTGAAATTACCCCGTAATCGTGGAGTGGTCCATCATGAGACAGAAGTGAGCCTGCTGATCAGGGAGCCTCTGACCGATGCCAGTGAGCATGAGGCTAACCAGGCGATCATGGCTATTGGTCTGGGACTGGATTTGACACTGCGTGATCTTCAGGAACGGCAAAAGTCAAAAGGGCTGCCGTGGGAAGTTGCCAAAGCCTTTGATAACAGCTGCCCGTTATCCGGGTTTGTGGCCGTCGAGCATATTAAAGATCCTGCCAATCTCGGGTTTTCTCTGTCGGTCAATGGAGAGCCAAGGCAGAAAGGGACAACGGCACATATGTTGACCTCCATTCCCGGGCTGTTGAGCTATATCAGCAGGCATTTCACCTTACTTCCGGGAGATATCGTGCTGACCGGAACGCCGGAAGGTGTTGGGCCTCTGCAGCCGGGGGATGATTTAGAGTTGTCCATGAATGGGATTTTTTCAACCCGGACGCGGTGTCTCTGAAGACACGTTTTACGAGCCATTCATAAGCTAACTGCCGGTTCTGTTGTGGCTGAGACATTCACTCTCAGTGTGGGTTGAGAGGATCAGAGGCTCCTGATCCTCTTCAAATCCTAGAAGTTCCTGACCCGCTGGGTTCGTCCACCCCGATCAATGGCAACAAACACCATGGTTGTTTCTGTCAGTTTCTCCCAGCCATGGTGGTTTTCTATCCAGCCTTCGACAACCACCTTAATCGATGTTTTGCCGATTTCTGTTACCCGGGTAAAGAACCCGATCAGGTCACCGGCCTGAACTGGCCTGAGAAAGCTCATACTGCCAATACTGACCGTGACCACCCTGGCACCATTGGAGGCCTTGCGGGCACAGACTTCCCCAGCCTGGTCCAGGTGCATGGCTACCCAGCCAGCAAATACATCACCACTGCTATTGACGGAACGGTGATCCGCCAGAACTTTCAAGGTCATTTCCCCTTGAGGAGTAGGGACGCTGTCGAGATTTTCATGTCTGGCACTCATGTAAGACTCCAAACTATTTTTATTGTTTTGTTCAGTTAATTTGATTTTGCGGGTATTCTATCTTTTTTACTATCTATTTCATATTAAAAGTCTTTTTGGCTGTCCTATGGAGATAAGGGTTCATATTGCTGTGCAATTTTATGCTGGACTCTTATAGCCTGCTGATTGATTATTGATTATAGAGTATTGATTTTCTTACAATTGATTGAAAATAGATTCATATGAAACTCTTATTTAACTGTCCGGCATCCGGTAAAATTTTTAATGAAGGGACCGGGAGGCTGCTATGAAAATAGAAGGAAATGATAATGGCTTATTATCATATGATGATGGTCGTCCCGGCAGGGAAAGCCAGAGTAAAAGTGTCAAAGATAATAGTTTTTCAGGTATGTCCGTTTCAGAAAGTAATGAAGTAATTCACCATCTTTCTGAGGCAGTCAGATTAAATGATAACCATGCGGAAAATTTATCGGTACGAGCAAACCAGTGGCGTGTTTCAATAGCTTCTAATGATTCCGGTTATATTTCGAATGCTGGAGAAAATGACGATGAAGCTTTGTATGAAAATAAAGGGCTGAATCTGAATAAGGTTGGTATTTCTGTCCCGGAACGTATTGAGTCCTTTAAAGAAAGGGCTGGCCAGAAAAAAATAACAGAATTGAAAAATGCTCCCATTCCCGAAAATGATGATGAAGTTGCAGTGGCTGAGGTGGTTGATAAATTTGAAAAATGTCATTTTTCTCCTGAAGTCGACCAGGAAGAATCTTGCTCAGAAGATAAAGTTAAGGTGCCAGCCAAATCTCCATTTGATAGAAGCCGGTTTACACGTAAAGCGATACGAAAGAAGAAAAATCATAAGATCGTTTTACTCTCAGCCAAATTAAGTCAGGAACTTTGCTCTGAATCGATCAATCCAGAGAAAAAGATTCAACGCCAGTTAACGCAAATATTTTCCTTCAGAGCTGCTCTGAGTGATCGGGCAACAAGATTTCATGAAGTTGAGCCCTACCAAAATGGTACCCTGAACCCGGGCTTTGTCATGAGGGCTATCACGGATATACAGTCTTTTGTCAGGCTGTCTGAACCGTACAATTTGATTAGAGACGTGAATATGGATCTGGAGCAGGTTCCGGATGTTATGAAACTGGTTCTTGGGGAAGATAGGTTTAAAACCCTGAGAGGAGAGGCCTTGCGAGATGCCATTTGGCCAGTTGTTGCAGAAAACTTCTGGAAATTTCTTGATGAGTGCGGCTCTCTGGAAAGCACGGTAAAACGTATGCCTGAGTTTCAGAAGCGTGAGCACTATTTTCCATTAGCGTATACAAAGGCTGTCGCTAAATTTAATCTGGCATTTGGAATTGCTGAAAAGAGGTTTCAAAAGTTTTACCTGAAAAGCACGCTTACCGAAAACGAAAAGGGTGAAGTCCTTCAGCTTGTTAAAATGGCTGAACAGTTACAGAATAAGTTCTCAGAGTTTTATTGTCATTATAAACAGCTTCCTGATAGTTCTATTAAGGTCGTTTTGAAAACAATGTTCGGTGATGTTCTGGTGGGTGATAGTGATACTAAAAGCAGGAAAATAATAAGAATGCATCAGGGTATTTTGAAATTGCTAATAATAGCAGATCCTTCCTTTCAGCTTGACCCTGAAGAGTTACCACGTGTTAGAGTCAGCCAGGATCAATGGGATTTGGATTTTTCAGTAGAAAAGGCATTTTTAGAACTTCGATCAGGCATGAAGGAAAAGGATCCACTGATATTCTATAGAGATCTGGCCAGTCAGATTGTTAATAATGTTAAGGACAAAGAAGGATTTCCCAAATCCAGTGAACAGGCTGTACTGCCCTCGGATACCATAATAACGTCAGATTCTCAGCGGGAAAAACTGCGAAATTTCTATATGCAGTTTTTGATTGACTTGTATGATCAGATAGATCCAATTTTGGGAACCCTGGCTAATGATGAGCTTAAAACAATTCATCAAACAACCTTTGACTGTATCTGGCGTGGAATTGAGCCTGACTTATTACCGTCTGTAACCTCAAAAGACAGAAGTCGTTTTCTCAGGCTTAAGTCAAAAAAGCAAAAGCTCAAAGAAGAGCGGCAAAAAATGCTGGAAGTGGCGAAAACAGAGTTTTCCGGAGTTGCTCACTTCATGGCAGTTAAAATTGCCTATATGCAGGCTGAAAAGCAAAATCCATCCAGATAAAGTCTTCTCAACGGTAAAAACAGGCAATTCCTGAATCATTAAGAGTTTTTCCAGAAGCTGCTTTAAAACGCGCTTTTACTTGATACAGCAAGGCCCATTTGCCTATGGTAAGTGGGCTTTTTACTGTCTTGAAACCATTGAGGCCTCAAAAATGTCCCGCCAGTTTATTGATCAGATGCAGTATTCAGTAGACGTCAGTGACAAGCCAGTGAGAATTATCTCTCTGGTGCCATCGCTGACAGAGCTGTTGTTTGATCTTGGCCTGGAAGACCGGATTGTTGGAGTAACCCGCTACTGTGTTCATCCCGGGCGGGCACGCAAGGAAAAAAAGATTGTCGGTGGTCCCAAGACATTGGATTTTGCGGCGATAGATGCCTTGCAGCCGGATTTGATCCTCGGTAACAAGGAGGAGAACTACCGGGAGGGCATTGAGCGGCTGCAACAGCAATACCCAACCTGGGTCTGTGATATTCACAACCTGGATGATGCCCTGGCCATGATCACCTCCGTTGGTCAGCTGACCAACAAAGAACACAATGCCGACAAAATCGTCAACGACATCAGGTGCAAAATGGCACGACTGGCTTCGGGAAAGACGCTGCGTGTGGCTTATTTTATCTGGAGGAAGCCCTATCGCGTTGCTGCCGGTAATACGTTTATCAATGAGATGCTGAAGCTTTGCGGGATGGAAAACGTCTTTGCTGATCTGGAGCGTTACCCGGAGATCACCATCGAACAGCTAAAAACAGCCGGGCCAGATTTGCTGCTCTTGTCTTCAGAGCCCTTTCCGTTTAAAGACCGGCACTGTCAGGAATTTGCCGAGCTGGGTGTGACTGCCAGTACCCGGCTGGTGGATGGTGAGATGTTTTGCTGGACCGGCAGCCATTTGCGTCTGGCTGCTGATTACTTCATGGCGCTGAACGAAGAGATTAGTGCTAGATCACGGGAATAATGTTCTCTCCCCTGTCTCGCTTATCCCACCATGTATGAACGGTATCCATGATAAGTTTGATCTGATCCACTGCTTGAACAAAGGCGGGTCCCCGGTCTTTTCTGCCTTGTTGAATAGTCTTGAATACTGCCTGATCCAGTTCCTTTTTATTTTGATATTTTCCGGAGAGTATGTCCCGGTAGATTTCATTTAACACAATCAGCGTTCCGGTTCTGCCAACGCCTGCCATGCAATGCACCATTGTTTTGTCTGAATAGTCGTCCCCGGTCTGATGTTTGCGCACTGCTTCTACAAACTTGAGCAGAGAGTCTTGACCGTTTGTTTCATTGGGAACTCCGTGATCCGGCCAGCCAGTATAATGATATCTTCGTATAAGGCGGGTTTCGCCAGTAATGAGATCAGTCACCTCATATCTTATTTTTGAATACCCAGCTTTTTGTTGTTTTGACTGGTATCTCACTTTAATCCCATTATCAAAGACGATTTCACGGTCGACTTTGTCGCCGACTTTGCCATCGACCTTGCCATTGACTTTGCCGTCGTCATTGAGTATTTCTCCGGTTGGGTAATACGAAGCAATAGGTCCTCCTTTGTTTACCTCGAACTTTTCTCTTTCTCTGGTCAGATCACAAATTACACTGCACTCCGAGTCAAGGGCTGCTCGCCAGATATCGCCTCCAGACATTTGTGCTTTAGCTCGAGGTGCCTGAATGGCGACATACTTGGCATTGGTCAACTCGATATTATTGGCGGGAATATGATTGCCATCAATTGTTAAGGCTGTTTTTTTCGGCAAAGGTACTTTTGATACTGACTCATCGCTAAAGCCAAATCTACTCCAGCGTCCATTGGTAATATGTTTACCTTTAATGGCCGCCAAACTCTCATCACGCATTTGCAAATGTGCGCCCGGATAATTTTTCCTGTTAATTAATTCGGTCACTTTTTCTGAGAGAGTTGACGTTGTTATGTCCCGGGGCAATGCCACATCATCGTACAGAGATTCCGTACTGCCATAAACACTGTTGTAGCCACTGTCGAGACTGGTGGTTGACCCCCAGCCAGAATGCAGTGTATTGGCTGAACTTCTTCGATTTCTAATGCTATCAAGACTGGATGTTGCATCCTCGTCTGGTGGCTGAGTACTAACGCTATTATCGACGTGATTCACAAGGAGGCGAACATCGTTCGGATCGACGAAGATTACATCAGGCGGTGATACTTTTTTATAGGCCTCAATGAGCCTTTTTGCTAATGCTGGTGAGATTTTACGATCCTTTAAACCCAGGGTTTTTACCGCTAAATCAGAACCTTCCACAGGTTTTTCCTTGTTGGCTTCAGAGTTGACCCTTGGTCTTATGGCAGTAAACGCAATTTCCTTACCATTGAATTGAGCCACCAGTACATCTTTTTCAGAATCTTGATTGGATGCTAACTTATTGATTTGATGGATTTGTGATGGGGTAAGCGAACCTAATCCGTTGCTGCTCATAATAATCTTCCGTAATCCTTAAATGATCTGAAAATTATAGCATCGTGCTGGTCAGTAAATTTGACTGGAAAATGAACAGGGCCTCATGGAGACCCTGTTATTGATCAATAAATGTCACATCAAAGGGCATTTTTAAAGATCTGTTCAACGTCTGCCAGAGTTCCCTGCCTGGGGTTGGTTGCTGCACAGGTATCTTTCAGGGCGTTAATGGCCATCTCCGGTATATCTTCTGCCTTGACGCCCTGCTCAGTCAGGCTGGCTGGTACGCCAATGGCTAGTAGCAGGCGACAAATTTCTTTAATCCCGAGTATGGCGGCTTCCTGAGCGCCAAGTCCATACACCTCACAGCCAAGATAGCGGGCAATATCCGAGAGCTTCTCAGCAGATGCCGGCAGGTTAAAGGTCATAACATGGGGAAGCAGAATGGCATTGCATAGTCCGTGGGGCAGGCCATAGCGGCCTCCCAGCTGGTGCGCCATGGCATGAACATAACCCAGACCGCTGCTGTTAAACGCCATACCCGCCATATACTGGGCGTAGGCCATTTGCTCTCTGGCTTCCCGGTCAGAGCCATCGTGGACCGCACGGGGCAGATATTGGGCAACCAGCTTGATCGCCTTACTGGCTACGGCATCGGTAACAGGGCTGGCATTGGTGGACAGGAAGGCTTCAATGGCGTGGGTCAGGGCATCCATGCCGGTTGCGGCCGTTAAACCGGCAGGCATGCCAAGCATCAGTTCCGGCACTGAGAATTTCTTCGCGCATGGCTGTTCCGGTTCAGAGGCATTAGGCGAAGGCCGGTTTCCGAAGAAAGCCGCCTGCTGAGACTGCAAAGCTTGATGGGGCAGGCAGGCTTGTGCAGAAGCCGACCTGCATCGGGGATTAAGCGTGTTTCGCTTTCAGGCTAGCCTGTGGCTCAGCCATATTTTTGGTCACCAGAATGGCAATGTGACCAACGGTGGCAACACCATCAGAGAATGGTGCCATACCCGGAATAACGACAAAACCGGTCAGGGCTTCAATCACTGCGGCAGCCAGGCCGGCAGTGATCAGAATAACCACACCCTTACCGAAGACTTCAAAACTGCGATTGCTTTTGATTCTGAAATAGCTCCCGGAAGCTGGAGAAAGCAGGTTATTTCCAGGCGGCGTATCAGTGTGCGAAGGCTATCAGTGGCGGGACGGCATACTTATGACCTGACGCAAGTCAGTCTCACTCAATTCATTGACGTTAATCAATAAAATTGAGCGGTATAAAAATCCCTAAGGGCAGGAACTTTTGTCGAATTAACTGATCTATAACCCAAATTCTGTATGGTCAGACAAGTAATAGAGGACGGCTAAACCACCATAAACCAACATAGAGTACTACTAATCCATTGCCGCATACATTCAATCCTTGTGTTGATATGACCGGAGTTACCATGCAACCAATAGCGTCAGGCAGTGCAGCCACAATCAGAATAGAAACCGATGAACGACAGTTCTCTGATGATCTGAAGCCACAGCATAAATCGGTGGCTGCCTACAACAAACAAATCTCAGAAATCCCGGAACTGGAGCTGGTCGAATCCCTGGGGCAGCTGAAACTGGATTCACCACCCGACGCGACGCTAACCACCGCCATTGACGAGCGCAGCATTGAGCTGAATATTTCCACGATGCCGCAGCCGTCAGACGTTGGTTTGGACGGTGCATTGCAACAGCATGACCAATCGAATACACCGTTCGATAATAATACGTATGATAATGATAATAATGATAGTAGTATCGAGCCTGAATCAGCAGATAAGGCCACGGTGCCAGCAGGTGCTGTTCCAGCAAACAGTGTTAATGCATTTGCCTCACTCAACAGGCCATCAACGAACGTCTCAGACACTGAATCATCATCGGATTATTCAGACACCGAATCATCGACGGACGATTCAGACACCGAATCCGCCTCCCAAAAAGCATCGACAGCACGGGTTTCCGGCACTACTGCAAATAGCGACTCGATAGTACCTTTTAATAAGTCACAGGGCGCAGCCCTTCTTAACAGTCAATCGGGGGAAATGGACGCAAAGAAGGCTGACATTTTCCAATGTCAGACCAATTATCTGGAACTCAAAAAGGTGATCAGCTTCGGTCATTATGTCAGTGCAGCCAGGTTTAGCCCTTCGAGTAAGCATCTGGTTATCGATGCTTTAGACAGTCAGGACGATCGTATTCTGGACATCTGGCGACAAACTGCGGATGGCAACTGGTCCCGGAACGGGAAGTTCAGGGAGCATAGCTTTCGTTTCGAATTCAACCGGTCGGAAAATACATTACTGCGTACCAGCTCCGAAGGCATAGTCACGGTGAGTAAGCTGAACAGCAATGGCTTTTGGCAGGAGGCGGTGGTACTTGAGCACAGCCCCTGCTGTAGAGGCAAAAGCTATGAGCCGGTGATCGCAGGCTTTAGCCCCCGGCAGGACAAGATTATGACTTATGATTATTGGGCCGGCAAAATCAAGGTACTGCCGGTGGATAGCAACGGTCAGTGGACTCCGCTAACCCAGACTCAAGAGATCAGTCACCGTCGGCAAAGGGGGCCACAGCAGCCGTCTTTCAAAGTCACGGATCATAATTTACTGACTTACCGGGGTGGAACAGCGACCATCTGGGCATTTAATGATGACAGCAACTGCATGGAGGTGCAAAAGGTCATTGAGCGCAGTAAGTGGATTTGGGGTGCCCACATGAGTGATGATGAGCAGTATGCTGTGATCTTCGGTGTGGACCAGGCCATCTTTCTGGGGTGTGATGGCGATGGCGAATGGTCGCAAATCGGGGAGGTTTGTCATCCTAAAAGTTATTCAAAGGCCAGTAACGAACCTATCACAGGCTTTATTCACAAAGCATCCTTCAATGCCTCCAGACAATATGCACTGAGTATTGATTCAAATCATATAGCGATTATCTCTGGTTATGACGAAAACGGTTCATGGGAAGTAAAAACTGAAATTCAGGATTGTTCCGATGCCCGATTCAGTGCCTGCGGGCGCAAATTACTGGCCCAACTCTACAAACCTCTGTCTTGCAACAAGACTGATGACCCGCTGGATCAAGGTCAGACCCCTGATGAGCACAGCGACAATTGTTGCGAGGGCTACATAAGACGGACCTATAAAAGCTTTAAACTCTGGGACTGCAGCAGTAATGGTGGTCGGCTGGATAAAGTTCAAACCTGTGAGCACAGCGGCAGTAAAACAGTCATCTTCAGCCCGTCAGAGAATTTTCTTCTGAGCTACGGTGTTGAGTCGAATTTTGCCCGTATTTGGGGGTATGACGAGGAAGGTAACCTGGTTGAGAAAGCAAAGGCATTTCACCGAGGGGGGGTCTACTATGCGGCCTTCAACGCTCAGGAGGACAGTGTGCTGACCAGGGGTATTGGCCAAGAGGTAAAAATTCAGGGCCTGGACGGCCAGGGCAAATGGCAGGAACAGTTGGTGGTTAAACATCAAAGACAGATTCACGAATGCTGTTTTTCCGATTCAGGGCACCTTGCCTATACCGTTAGCCTGGACGGAACCGCGTGTATCCTGGGACGCGACAACGATGGCCAATGGATGAAACAGGCGATGACAAATCTGGTTGATGGCTACTCCATTGAAGGCGCCCAGTTTAATGGATTGGATGACCATTTTCTGATCTATGGCAAAAAAATAAACATAAAAGACAAGCACCAGCCAGGCCTTGTGCAACTATGGGGCTTAAATGATGATGGAAAATGGGCATTAAAAGAGCAGTTAAAACTGGATTACCCCGTGAAAAAGGCCAAATTTAGCCCTGATAGCGATCATTTACTGATCAAGTGTAACGATGATCGACGGGGATATTTTCGTTCAAAAAGTGGTACGGTTTTACTCTGGAAAATTCCTGGCAGCCTGGTGGAAACAGCTGACACTTGAGGTGTTACTGAAGTTGACGTTTCTTTGCGAGCACGCAACGAAACGTCAACAGGCCCTGGGAATGAGGGCTGAATATTTTCCTTTTTTGCAAAGAGGTAACGGCAAATAAATTTTATCGTGTTGTTATTCAAATCGTCCATGCTGATCTCTGTTGTCAATCCAGCCCATCTGCCCATGTCGTATCACGCATACGGGGATCGTCGACCTGTTGGCCAAAGCAGTTGTAATGTTGCTCTTTGACCTGCTTGAACACAAACGGCTCAAACAGCATCCGGTATAGCTTGGTGTTAGTGCCACCGTGTTTTGTCTTGCGCGGGAAGCTCTCAATAAACTTTTCTTCTTCCAATTTTTTCAGGCTTGTGCAGATTGTGCCAGTGGTCACGCCAAGAAGCTTAGCCAGTAACCCCTGACTCGGCCAACACTCCCCTTCAGAGTTAGCGAACGTCGCCAGAACGACCAGCAGAAACTTCTGTGTCATGTTCAGCTTATCCATACCACTGGTATTAATTTTGACCCGTATCAAGATACCTATCCCGATTGTGTACGCAAACGAAATCATGTCTATACTGATCCCTGAGCTATCACTCACACGGAGTAATGGTTCGCTGTATGAATAGGAAAACCCGGTGAGGAGCTGCATACTCCGCTTGAGCCGGGTTTTTTCTTGCGTGGAAAAGATAGACCAAAACGGGGGGTATGCAAGACAAATACCCCCCTTTAGTTTCGCGGGGGTACCCTTTTAGTGAAACTAAAACAAACAAGATAAAGAACAATATAAAAAAACAAGTTGGCGGATTGTAATATTTTCTTATTTCATTTTCGGACTGCAAGTCCCAAAAATGTCAGGAGCTGGTCGTTATTTTTTCAGTGGGAGGAACTTTTGCCAAATTGACTGATCTATTGATCAGATACTGAATGTTCCGACCAGTAATGGTGGACGATTTACTCAATCACAGGATGCTACCGGTTCATGGCGGTGTAAATTTAATCCCTGTGCCAATATGACCGGAGTTATCATGGGACCAATAGCGCAAAAATGTCTGAACATCTGCCAAGCCTGGAAAAGTCCGCAAGCACAAACAAAGGTGATTGCTTTTGGTCGTGTGCTGAGCAGGGCAGCCGCAAGCAAAATCGAAACCGGTGAATGGCAGTTATTTAATAACCTGAAACCCCTTTTTGAATCAGTGGCTGCCTATAACAAATATGCTTCAAAAGTCTCTGAACCGGAGCAGCTCAAATCCCTGGAACGGTTGAAACGGAATGCACCTCCCGAGTTGTCGATCATCACTGCTATCGGTCAGCGTAAGCTGGAAATTATCGGGCTTAAGATTTCCATGATGCCATCCTCAGACGCTGTTCCGGGAGATGCATCACATCAGCATGAACAGCTCATTAGCATCGCAGCCGTTAATGATGGGCTGTTACAGGATATTGCGCTGAATAACAAGCATGCGGGCAATATCGATCCAGCGAAGGCTGACATTTTCCAATGCCAGGAAAATTATCTGGAATTTCAACTGGCGGCCTGTTTCGATCACCATATTATTGAAGCCAGCTTCAGCCCAATGAGCAAGAACCTGCTTATACGTGGTTGCAACGATGGGGGCGATTTCAGGCTGAAGATCTGGCGACAAGGTGCGGATGGCAACTGGTTGCAAAAAGGGGATGTTGAAGACTCTGCTTCTATCTATCGCTACGAGCTCAACAGGTCTGAAAATACGCTTCTGAGCAGCAGCTACGATGGCAGTGTCAAGGTAAGTACGCTGAACAGCGATGGCCGTTGGGAGGAGGCGGTGGTGCTTGCGCTTACCCCCTATGATGAAGACTATCCACGGATGGAGGCAGGCTTCAGCCCCGGGCAGAACAAAATTATGTCCTACGACCCACAGAACGGCAAAATCAACGTATTGCGCCAGGATAGCAACGGTCGGTGGATCCCGCTAACCCAGCCTAAAGAGATCCTTCACTATAAGGAAACCGGGCCACAGCAACCACCTCTTAAGGCCACAAACGATTATTTCCTGACTTACCAGGGCTCAAAAGTGACCATCTGGGCCTGTAATGATGAAAGCAACTGCCTGGAGGAGAAAAAGGTCTTTGAGTGCGGTGGGAACATTGCCAGTGCCCAGCTGAGTGATGATGAGCAACACGCTGTGATCTTCACCTGGGGTAACCAGACCATCTTTCTGGGTTGTGATGTCGATGGGAACTGGTCACAGATCGGGGAAATCTGTCATCCTGCGACGATCATAACCGACGACAACCAACATATTACCAACCTGGTTTGCAGAGCCTTGTTCAATGCCACCGGGCACTATGCGCTGACCAAAGATATAGACAACACAGTTATAGTTTCTGGCTACAATGCTTATGGTGTCTGGGAAGGAAAAGCAGAAATTCGTTGTTGTTCAGATGCCAGATTCAGCCCATCCGGGGGTAAAATACTGGCCCGTTTTGAAAGCGGTGGCTCTTTTAAACTCCTGGACTGCAAAAGTCCTGATGATTGCCTGGATCAAGGCCAGACCTTTGTCCATCACGCCAGTCGTGAAGCGCTTTTTAGCCCCTCAGAGAATCTTCTTCTGAGCTATGGCTATAAATCGAATTTCGCCTGCATTTGGGGGGATGATGAGGAAGGTAACCTGGTTGAGAAAGCCAGGGTGTATCACCTGGCGGGGATTGACTATGCTGCCTTCAACGCTCAGGAGGACAGTGTGCTGACCCGCGGTTGTGATTGGACCGTAAAAATTCATGGCCTTGACAGCCAAGGCAAATGGCAGGAACTTTTGGCGTTTAAACATCTGCTGGAAATTCGTGAAGCCCGGTTTTCTACTTCAGGGCGCTTTGCCTATACCTTTAGCCAGGACACCACTGCTGCCATCCTGGGGTGCGATGACAATGGCAAGTGGACGACACTGGCCGTGACAGAACCTGGTGCCTATGGCATCCATGGTGCCCATTTCAATGCACTGGAAAACCATTTTCTGACCTATGGCAACAAAATAAACCGGAAAGACACAGACCAGTCTGGCCTTGTGCAACTCTGGGGCATCGGTGATGATGGCAAATGGAAACAAAAAGAGGAGATAATAGTGGATTATCCCATTCAACATGCCAAATTTAGCCCTGATAGTGAACATTTAGTGATTTACTGCAACGATGTTCGGCAAGAGCCTTTCCATTCAGAAGCTGGCATTGCGTTACTCTGGAAAATTCCTGCCAACGTGCCAGGTGGTTAAGAATTGCGCCTTATTTTGCCAAATTATACCAATTCCACCTTCTAAATATGATAACGAGCAAGTCATTTTGGACCGCTGGGCAAGGCGGAATGACGAGTAATAGCAGGGCTATTGCGAGGAATTCCAACGAAGATCCAGCGGTTCAAAATGGCTGCGCAGTTCATATTTAGAAGGTGGAGTTGGTATTATCATTATACCGCAGCTTAATGCCTTCCTGTTTCAGCAGATCCCCAGCCAGCGGTGAGATAATGGTTCTCTGACTGAGCAGGATCTCTTTGACACCCCTTCTTATCGCTGGCAAACCGAAAGGACAGTGCCTGACCATAGTGTTTATAAACACTTCCTGCTGCCGCTCCAGGTCTTTTTTCTGGTCATGACTGGAAACCCGGCTGTACGCTACCGTTTTGTGCTGTACCTGTGGAGTCTGTTGCGTCATTAACTGACTGGCGCTGTAACGTCGTTTACCACCGGCAGTACGCTCAGGCACGAGTTTTCCACAAGCCTCCCAGCGACGCAGAGTAGAAGGGGATACCCCTAAATGGTCAGCGGCCCGGGAGATGGAGTATCGATCATTCACAACAGAACTTACTCATTTTGAATAGGTTCGAGTAACTATAGATAGGTTTTTGTTAACTGCAACAAGCCCGGCAACCTGATCACCACTGGTATGGAAACCGGCAGCCCCCAGCAGAGCCTTGAGCCCGGTAAAGCTGAAGAAACTCTGTCCAATGACCCTTGAACGGTAAACTTCATCCGTTTTTGCTGTCGGCACCAGAATCTGGTCCAGTGGGGGCATCGTTGGTTTGGGCATCGCTCACACTCCAGCGGGTATCGAATCCGGCATGGTATAGAATGTTGTTGCCGGGGGATTGATTCACCTAAGTGATGATCGTCTGTGTCAAAAAACGTCAGGAAGGGCTATAAGACTACAAATGGGGGGGATTACATTCCGTAAATATACACTCTTTATTTACGGAATGGTGGCGGGCTATTGAGGACTGCTCTGGTCAACAAAGATCAATTGTTCAGTAGCAAACCCAAGTGTTTTGGCTTTGTTGATAAAGTCCGATTTAACCTGATCACTGACGGTGGGTGTTCTGGCCAGCAGCCAGAGATAGTCTTTGTTGTTCCCGGAGATAAAGGCGTATTCATAGCCCTTCTGATCAAGCTCAAAAATAATGTAGGAGCCGTAGAAAGGACCAAAAAAAGAGACTTTCAGATATCCCTCGTCGGGTTCCCGGACAAACTTTGCCTTGCCTTCCGCCTGTTTGCGTTCACCTGCTTCAACCGAGTAACCAGAGTTGATGACCCGAAGGCTGCCATCAGGGTTGCCTGAGTATTCTGCAGTGATGTGGGAGAGGCCCCGTTCAAAGCGGTGATCCAGCCGGGCTATCTCATACCACTTGCCCACATAGCGATTAACCTCAAATGGCTTTACCGGGGTAATGCCTTCCGGGATTCCTGTACAGCCAGTAAGCAGTGCGATCAGGGACAGAATTTTAATCGTTCTCAAAGCGTTGCATCCTTCTTTTTTAACTACTTAATGCATCCCATAAAAGTAAACGGGTATGACAAAGTTTTTCACTTTACCGAGGCTGACAAACCCGGCTTTGGCATCCGGTTGAAAGGCTACCTGGCAGAGCTGCTGTCCATCGCCCTGGTCGAACCAGTGATGATCGCCGGTGACCATGGCTTCCAGTGCCCGGATATAATAGCGGACGATCTGGTCGATATCGTTTTGGCTGCACTCGTCACCGATGGTTAACTGCAGATTCAGTTGCTCCAGAAGTTGTTGACCATGGTTGGATACTTCCAGCAACCGGTAGGTCCCCGGTTCAAACTGAAAGTGGCGGGCACCGATAAGGCCGGTGATAATGACGCCACCGGAAAAGAGCTGATCACAATCAATGCCACTTTCTTCTAACCATTGTTCAAGACAGTTATTAATGGCCTCCGTGCAGAGTTCACCCTCTTCAAAGGGTGTCAGTACGGCGTCGGAGCGATAGATCAGTTCTGGTTTGCCCAGCTCCATCCGCTCGGTTATCGGATTTCACTCAAGGTATGCAGAGGCGATCATGGCACGGCTGGTGGTAGAACCAAAGTCGAGGCCAATCATCATTACAGACTGATTACCGGTAAAGTGTCTGAACATTTCGGTCTATGGCTGGAAGGAATACAACAATCATTTGGCAGCACAGGCTACTTTACCTGAGAGGGCTTAAAACCAAAACAGATTTGATGTGTTTACTTATAAAAGATTAAATTTTTACAATTACATGGAGTTATCAGCCGCTGGTGGCTGTTTGCCGTGGTTTGTGAAAATTAACGTACAAAAGGGTATTCGTGCTAAAAGGTTTGGAGGGTATCGCTCTTGCAGGGAATAACGCTGTTTTTGTTTACCAACGATTTGAGGCTGAGTGATAACCGGGCCTTGATGCAGGCCGCTGCCAGCTGTAAACACCTTGTGTGTGTCTATTGTGTTGACCCTGCCTGGTTTAAGCCAGGCCATTACCAGTCAAGGGTAATGGGCGAGCATCGCTGGCGTTTCCTGTGGGAGAGTATTCAACAGCTTGAATCACAGCTTGAACAGCGACGGCAAAAACTGTTGGTGCGTTTGCAAAGTCCGTATCAAGCAATCGAACAAATGCTGAAAGCCCATAAAATCGATGCAGTCTATCGCAGCCGTAATACGGGTTTTCAGGAGAGTGCCTATTGGCAAAGTCTTAAGCAGAACTTCCCGGCAGTCACCTTCAATGAAGTTGAAACATTTACGCTCTTCCACCAGAACGATCTGCCATTTGCCCTGGACGAGCTGCCGGAAACATTTACTCAGTTCCGAAAGCACGTCGAAAATCTGCCCATTACCGAAGCCGCTACCGCACCGGATATCATGCCAGGGCCCATGCCCGGTTTGAATTACCATTCCGACAGGTTGCCGGCAAAGGCCAAAACCAACAGCCCGTTTACCGGTGGTGAAACGGCAGGGGCAGAGCATCTGAAGCACTATTTCTCAGCGCTGCTGCCAACCACCTATAAAGAGACGCGAAACGCCTTGCAGGGTTGGGAGACCTCAACCAAATTTTCACCCTGGCTGGCCCATGGCTGTCTCTCCGCCCGGCAGATTTTCCAGGCACTCCGGCATTATGAGTCATTGATTATGGCCAATGAATCCACCTACTGGATTCAATTTGAATTGCTGTGGCGTGAATATTTCCAATGGTACGCCCTGAAGCATGGTGTTCGGCTGTTTTCATCCAGAGGCATCCGGGATAAGTGTCGGTTGTCCTGCTTTTACCCGGAACGGTTTCAGAAATGGTGCGCTGGTAATACACCCTGGCCCATTGTGAACGCCTGCATGAAAGAGCTGCAGGCCACCGGTTACCTGTCCAACCGTGGGCGGCAAATAGTGGCCAGCTGCTTTATTCATGAACTGGGGATGGACTGGCGCTACGGGGCTGCCTGGTTTGAGCAGCAACTGGTGGATTATGACGTGGGCAGCAACTGGGGCAACTGGCAGTATCTGGCGGGCGTGGGTGCTGACCCGAGAGGGAGTCGCCATTTTAATTTGGATAAACAGGCTCAGCAGTTCGATCCTGATGGCAGCTATATCAACCGTTGGGGAGGGCATAAAACCTACCCTCTCGACAGTGTTGATGCGGCTGACTGGCCTATTATGCCGTGATCATACCAACTCCGCCTTCTAAATATGATAACGAGCAAGTCGTTTTGGACCGCTGGGCAAGGCGGAATGACGAGTAATAGCAGGGCTACTTGTGCCCTCGGGTATTGCGAGGAATTCCAACGAAGATCCAGCGGTTCAAAAAGACAAAAAGACAAAAAGACAAAAAGACAAAAAGACAAAAAGACAAAAAGACAAAAAGACAAAAAGACAAAAAGACAAAAAGACAA
>NZ_JBLYZG010000063.1:0-27913 GCF_049310245.1 Endozoicomonas sp. ALB115
GCCAAATGGAATCGTATATTTCTGGCTAAGTGGGCAGTTGCTATGCAAGGCGCAACGTAGGGAGCATAGCCGTAGCTATGTGACCGGAGTTCCAACGCCGCAGAGTGACTGACAACTTAGTCAGAAATATATGATTTCATTTGGTTAACTACTTATGCCCGTTATCCATTGCTATAAAGCCGGAACGGTGTTTTTGATCAAAATATTCTGGTAGAGAATGCAGCCCGAGGATTTGACTGCCGGACAGCTTGGGAAGTTCATGGTCATTCAGAAGATTCAGAATCTGCTTTTCCGGATTTGAGACATAGGCCGGGGTGATAGTTGGCAGGTACAGTATTCATATTAATTATCCTTACAGTAATTTATCCCTGTTATGAATACTGCCCTTGTCGTCAGCTTATGTAACCAGGAACCTGATTGATTGCAGTGCTTCAGGTAATCCCAGGAGAATGTCCGAATAATATTCTTCTGATACAGTATCTAATTATTCGGACAAAAAGAAAATGAATTTGCTGCACTGGCCCTGTCGGCGTCTTTGTCCAAGGAAAATCAACAACAGCAGAATAAAGGCGGGTATCCATGTCAGTTGTTTTGGCAGTCGCTCTGCCGGAACTTCCAGACGATGAATCTGCCAGTCAAAATCAATACCGGCCTGCTGCGCCTCACTGTTGAAGTCAACCATATCGATGGTCAGGTCATCCCCATCAACCAGAACCTCCAGGCCCATGTGGCGGAACCGGTCATCAGCCGTGGCCTGGTCGCCAGCGGGGAGAATAACCATCTGATTAACCGATTTGCCTTCCAGGGTTTCTCCTGCTACCCACAGGCGTGCATCAGCCTGGTCCGGCAGTGCTTCAACCTGGGCAACAATGTCACGACCTTCATGGGTTTCATAGGGAGGGTAAATCCTGTCCCACCAGAAGTCTGGCCTGAACAGGGTGAAGGCGATCAGCAGCATGCCCAGGGTTTCGTACCAGCGGTTTTTTACTAACCAGTGACCCTGGGTTGCGGTAGCAAACACCAGCATGGCCGCAATGGCACCAAAGACGACAATCGCCAGTTGTGCAAGGCTGTCAACGCCGATCAGCAGTAACTCAGTATTAAAGATAAACATAAAGGGCAGAACAGCGGTGCGGATATCGTAGGTGAAGCCCTGGATACCGGTCTTGATTGGGTCCGACTGTGCGATGGCCGAAGCGGCAAAGGCAGCCAGGCCCACAGGCGGAGTATCATCCGCCAGAATACCGAAATAGAAGACAAACAGATGGACCGCAATCAGAGGCACGATCAGTCCATGCTGTGCGCCCAGGGTGACGATAACCGGTGCCATCAGGGTGGACACCACAATATAGTTAGCGGTGGTTGGCAGCCCCATGCCGAGCACCAGACAGATAATGGCGGTGAACAGCAGCATAAGAATGATACTGCCAGCAGAAATCCATTCCACGAACTCGGTCATTACCAGTCCAACACCGGTCAGCGTGACTGCACCCACAACAATACCGGCGGTTGCAGTGGCAACACCTATGCCGATCATATTGCGGGCCCCGGTGGTCATCCCGTCCAACAGATCCAGAAAGCCCTCTTTGAGATGCGTGGTGGTTTGCTCCTTCCGGAACAGATCAATCAGAGTTTTATGGGTCAGCGTAATAAAAACCATGACCAGGGTTGCCCAGAAGGCAGAGAGGCCAGGGGAGTAGCGTTCAACGGTCAGACACCACAGTAACACCACCAGGGGCAGCAAATAATAGAGACCGCGCTTGATGGTTGGTCCGGGCACCGGAGTACTGCGTATATCCTCTTCAATATTGTTGATGAGATCCGGTTGTCTGGCAGCCACTTTCAGAAGTATCAGATAACTGGCCAGCAATGCCAGCGTGATGATCCAGAGGGCGTGCTCTCCCATATACTGTCTGGTCCAGCCAACACCGTAATAGACGCCAGCGCCCAGCAGGCAGAGTCCGGCAAACGAGCCCGTGAATGACATCAGTGCCTGAGTCTTTGTGCGGGTGACGCTTCTTGGCAATCCCTGCATGCCCGCTTTCAGGGCTTCAAGATGGACAATATAAAACAGGGCAATATAGGAAATCGCGGCGGGTAACAGGGCGTGGCGAATAACATCGATATAAGAGATGCCAACATATTCCACCATTAGGAACGCCGCAGCGCCCATAATAGGCGGCGTCAGTTGTCCATTGGTGGAGGCGGCAACTTCAATGGCACCGGCCTTGTGAGCGGGAAAGCCGACCCGTTTCATCAGGGGGATGGTGAAGGTTCCGGTGGTGACCACATTGGCGATGGACGAGCCGGACACCACACCGCTCAGGCCGGATGACACCACAGCAGCCTTGGCAGGCCCGCCTTTAAGATGACCCAGCAGAGAGAATGCTACCTGAATGAAGTAATTACCGGCACCGGCCTTTTCCAGCAGTGAACCGAACAGAACAAACAGAAAAACAAAGCTGGTGGACACACCCAAAGCAACACCAAAGACACCTTCAGTGGTGATCCAGAAGTGCGACAGCGCCTTGTTGAGACTGGCACCTTTGTGGGCAATCACATCCGGCATGTAAGGGCCGGCAAAGGCATAGGTGATAAAAACCGCCGCAACCACCATCAGTGGCGGCCCCAGTGCCCGGCGGGTTGCTTCCAGCAGAAGCAGCATACCTGCACCGGCCGTGACCAGGTCCAGGATAACGGGAGCCCCGGCACGGGTCGCCAGCGCCTGGTGAAAAATATAAAGGTAGGCGGCACAGAAGCTGCCAGTCAGTGCAAATAGCCAGTCAGTCACGGGCACCTGATGGGTAAACGATTTTTTCCTGGCAGGGAAGGCAATAAATGCCAGGAAAATGGCAAAGGCGAGATGAATTGCCCGGGCCTGACCATCGTTAAATATGCCAACATTGAAAATATACGGCAGAGGTGATGCATTCCACAGCTGAAACAGTGACCAGCTCAGGGCTGTGCCCAGTAATACCAGTCTGGATTTGCCAATGGGCTGGCGGCCACCCTGTTCGGACTGGTTAACCATTTGTTCAGCAGAGCTGGTGGAGCCTGCTGTTGAATTATTCAGCTTGGCGCTGTTGACTGCTTCCATAATATACCTGTTGTTATTGAAGTTATGCGCTCTGGAAATGATGCATTCTTCATCCAATGGCTCATGGCCTTATAAAAATGGGGGGGGAAGCGGAATATCCATGAGGTAAAAAAAGACGACACTGCTTCCCCATGCAGCCCTGTGACCCCTGTTGGGTGAGGGCTGTATAGGTCTTCATGCAGAATTCAGGCAGCACTCTGCATGATGACAAACTGCATTTGGGAAGGTGTTGCTACACCTTCCCGGATCAGGGAAAAAAGTTCAGAGAAGACCTGCTTCCTGATAGTAACGCCTGGCACCTTCATGCAGCGGGATGCTGAGGCCATCAGACACCATCTCTTCTTTCTTCAGGGTGCCAAACGCCTGGTGCAGTTTTTTGAAGGTGGACAGATCTTCAAATACGGCCCTGGTCACCTGGTAGACAGCTGCTTCGCTGGCCGCCGTGGAGGAGACAAAGGTTGCCGCCACACCGAAGGTCTGAACGTCTTGATCGTTGCCCTTATACATGCCACCGGGGATGGTCGCAGTGCGGTAGTATGGGTTGTCTTTGATCAACTGGTTGACTTTATCGCCTGCGACAGAGACCAGTACGGTATCACAGGAAGTGGTGGCTTCCTTGAAAGATCCGGATGGGTGGCCAACGGTATAGACAAAGGCGTCAATCTTGTTGTCACAGAGTGCCTTGGCGTGTTCGGCTGCTTTCAGCTCGGAAACCAGGGAGAAGCTGTCGTGTGTCCAGCCATACAGTTTCATCAGCTGTTCTATAGTGCCACGCTGACCGGAGCCCGGATTACCGATGTTGACGCGCTTCCCCTTCAGGTCTTCAAACGTGCTGATGCCGGCATCTGCCCTGGCCAGAATGGTAAAGGCTTCCGGGTGTGCCGAGAAAATCGCCCGCAGGTCCTTGTTGGCACCTTGCTGTTCAAAAGCGCTGGTTCCCCGGTAGGCGTGGAACTGCCAGTCCGACTGGACGATACCCATATCGAGCTCACCGGCACGGATGGTGTTCAGGTTGTAAATAGAACCACCGGTACTTTCTACCGAGCAGCGGATGCCATGCTCTTTGCGTCCCTTATTCACCAGGCGGCAGATAGCGCCACCGGTTGGGTAGTAAACGCCGGTGACACCGCCGGTACCAATAGTGACAAACTGCTGGCTGGATGGGGCTGCACTGGCAGTGGAGGAGATAGCTGCAAAGCCTGCCCCCAGAATGGCAAGTCCCAGTTTTTTGAAAATGGTCATTGTCAGTCCTCTTGATTTGAGCTTTTTTTACCATGGCAACAACAAGAGGTGGGCAGTGAACATCAGCTCTGGCGGGTCCCGGGTGAATTCCCCGGGCAGACCTGATTGCTTCTGAACCGTACTTCTCGTTCATGGCTGTTATATTCAGTCCGGACAGCATTTCCATGTTGTCCCCTGACTGGTTTGACTCGCTTAACCATGAATGGCAAGCCGAGAATTTGCCTGTCAGGTTATTACGTTTGTCGAAGCAACCTGATGCGGTAGGTGATGCTACCATGTTTACGTATTGATTTCTTTGATTTCTGTCTATTGATTCTCGGTAAGTGCTTATGATAGATCGGAAAAGTTGTCGTCTTTATTGTGCGCAGCACTTTTTATACTTCTTGCCACTGCCGCAGGGGCAGGGATCATTTCTGCCAGCGTTTTCTGTTTTGACCAGTGCCATTTTGGGGTAGACAAAGTACCAGTGCCCTTCTTTTTTAATAAAAGAAGAGCGTTCATGGTGAACTTGTTCAGGGCCTGAGAGTGACTCCCTGAACCAGGCCTTGAATTCAACCATGCCCGATTGATCCGCCGCTTGTCCTGCCTCTGTATCGACAATCTCGAGTTTTTGCCACAGCGTACCGTGTGATTGCTGGTAGACTTTCTGTTGCTTGATGGTTTCCTGTTGCCCGGGGTGTGTTGTGGCAACCAGGTAGGGAATATTGCTCAGTGTGTAAGCCGTATAACGGGAACGCATTAATGCTTCAGCTGTTGGGGCTGGCTTCCCTTGAATATAAGGCTTGCAACATTCGGTGAATGTTTTTCCAAAGCCACAGGGGCAATCTGAGGGGTTAATGGACATGGTAACTACCCGAAAACGGTATATGCAAAACGTATGAACAAAATTTTAAGTTGAGACATCAATGCCAGCGGCTGTTGACGTTTCTTTGCTGAATTTACGGCGAAACGTTAACAGGCTCTGACCTGTTGCCGCAAGAGCTGTAAAGATCAAGGCTGTTAAGAACTTAATTGTTTGTTTTTCTTTCAGTAATTATTTCTGATCAATCTTATTGAAATCTATGGAGGTGTCTTATGCCAGCTATAGGCAAAATTTCCGGACAGTTTGAATCACCGGTCACAGGCCCCACTCGCAACCGTGCTGTTGGTCAATTTGAGGGAAGGACGACCACTGAATCCGATGCCACAAGACAGACTGAAATTACCCGATCATTTAATGAAAAGCCTTCACTTAAAGATCGTTTAATCTATCCATTTTATGCCGCCAAAAATCGAATACTGCACATGGCTGGTATAGGTGCACAGGCTGGAGTTTATACGCCGATGTTCGCTGCAAGTGCTATCTGTGTTGGAGCCGGTGAAATTATTGGCAATACCGTTGGTGGATTAATTAAAAGTTTATTCTTTCCGAACTCTGATATACCACCGGGTGAAGTTGGTGCTTTACTGGGATTGTATACAGGGATTTTGCTATCCATTCCTGCCGCCGTTGTTCTTGGTGTGTTTACTACGACTGCTTTTGCAGTTGTTGGTCTGGCTGGCAGCGTGCTGGCTTCACCGTTTGATATCTATCATGGCATGACACTGGCTGATAAAGCAGACCTGAACCCAAAGCAAGTGCGGGTAATGGATATATGGGATGATATCAAAATGCCTGAACTCAGCCAGTTTGTTAACTGGGAATAGTGGGTGTCCTTTTTTTACCCTCGTTCTGTCTCATCGCTCTGATGGTTAATGTAACCCTGATACCTGGTCTGAATCTCAACCTGCTGTGCTAACGGGTTATGGGTTTTAGCGTCTGGCAAATAACTCATGAATAGGGAACTTTATCCAGGTTTTTCTACTCTAAAGGCAGCGAAAAATAAAAAACGGATTGTTTTTACCATCAACAACAAGCATCAGGGTGTTTCATATGATACCTTCCAAAACGCCAGCTCTGCCCGATCCATCATACCAATATCAAGCTGGTAAGTCGGATAAACCAGAGCCAGGCTCAGATGATCAAACGTATGTAAAACTGAGTAGTTCAGGAACTACGCTAAGAAACAGAAAAGATCGCAGCACTGAAAAGGCCGTTAGTGAGTGGCATGTTGATGTTCAACAGCCAACCGCTTCAACGTTATCCATCACCAAAGGGCGGTCTTCGGACAATAGCGAACGCCAGCCGACAGCTGAGAAACCTGATGTTCAACAGCCAACCGTATTTACATTCCCAACCAGAGAAGAGCTGGCTCTGCAAGAACGCGAGCAGAAAGCTGAGGAACTTGGCCGGTTGCGAACGTTTAGAGATGCCATCTCCAGATCCGAAGCCTTATCCATCCTCAATAAACATGATTACAACTATATGCGTATAGCTGCCAGGCACGGATTTAGGGATATCATTCACTATCTGGTCGAAAATCAGATGCAAGAGGTTTATAAACTATCTGAATATGCACCCATTTGGGAAGCGACTAACTCCGGACACCTGAAGATTGTCGATTACCTGACCGATCATGGATTGGATAAGGATAACACGTATCATGTATGTCGTGATTTATATGGCCTGGATAATCTCATTACAGCGGTAGCTTCATCTGATCAGATGGACACAGATAGCGAAATCGAAATGGTTGAACTCCTTTTGGCAAAAGGAGAGCCGGTGGATGGCTATGGTCTTATCACTCCTGCCTTTGTGGCAAACAGTAAGAACAAATCAGAGTTAGTTGCTTTTTTAAAGAAGCATGGTGCTAAACCGGAGGGGCTGAAAAAGCTCGACTGCGATAAGGTACAAAAAATTACTGATATTGAATTTGCGGAGGAAGTACGAAATTTTAATCTTGAGAACCTGAAGGTGAGAGACGTTTTTGTTTTTCTCTCAGAATTCGGTGAAAAAAAACAGAGAAATAGTCGAGACTCAAAAACCGACGAAAGAGAAGATCGTAAAGAAATGCCAGAGCCCATTCCCAGATTTTTTCATTGCAATTCAATCAGAGAAGGCAAAAGTGCTGCAATCAACCCAAGTGCCAGTGAAAAAGCTTCTTGTAACAGTGATATTGCTGAAGCGACCGCAAGAGATTCTCAGCTTCGTCCTGATGTTCATTCTGTACAAGCTTCACCACTTGCTCCCGTGCTTCAAAGAGACGATATAGCACCACCCTCCTATGCAGATGTAATGCGTAGTACTTGATTGTTTGCTTTTCTGTCAGTATTTATAACCCTGTTGTTATGGGATGAGGGGATAAACCTGCTGTAAGCTTTGATGCAGTACTTATTTCTGATCAATCTTATTGAAATCCATGGAGGGATCTCATGCAGTCTATAGGAAACATTACCGGTCAGTTTGATTCAACGGTCACAGAACCCAACCGTACAGACGGTCAATTTGCTGGCAGGACGACCACGGAATCCGATGCCACAAGACAGACTGAAAATAACCGATCATTTAATGAAAAGCCTTCACTTAAAGATCGTTTAATCTATCCATTTTATGCCGCCAAAAATCGGATTCTGAAAATGGGGGGTATAGGTGCACAAGCTGGGCTTTTTGCGCCGATAATCACTCTCGGTAGCATTTGTGGTATAGCCGGTAACATTATTGGCAATACCGTTGGCCGATTAATTCAATGTTTATTCTTTCCGAGCCCTGAGGAATCATCACCGGGCAATACGGGTTTTCTTGTCGGACTTTATCTGGGCTATTTGCTCGCCGTTCCTGTCAGCGTCGCACTTGGTGCGGTTGCTGCGGCTGCTTTTGCTGTTATTGGGCTGGCTGGCAGCGTGGTCTCTTTACCTGTCGACATCTATCGTGCCGCCACAAAGGATAACAAAGCGGACCTGCACCCGGAACCAGTGCGGATAATGGATATAGCGAATGAGATCAAACACACTGACATCAGAGACTTGTTTGATTTTCAAGATTTTGAGCCTATACCTTTGTCAATGTCGAGTCTAATATTTTGATCCGTTTAAAACCCGGGAGAGTCAGGATTCTGAATTTTGCTCCCGGTTGCCGTATCGTTTATTGAATAGAGTTTGTGGTATTCACCGCTGTGCAGTGTGATGAAACAGGATACAATCAGTCTATTTAAACCAGCTACTCCACCAGAGCGATAGGCATTGTGCTTGACGAACCCCAGAAGAGAGCCATCCAGAAAGCCTACAGTGCTTTTCTGGAGAGTAAAAAGCTAAAGGCCCGACCGGGGCAGAAGCAGATGATTGCCGAGATTGCCCGAGCGCTAGGAGATATTAACACCGACAGTGAAGGCCGCAGAATCTCTGACCCCTCCGTTACCGTGATTGAAGCCGGTACGGGTACCGGAAAAACCGTGGGGTATGTGTTGCCTGCGGTGGTAATGGCTCAGGCTGCGAAAAAACGTTTGGTCATTGCCACGGCCACCGTGACCCTTCAGGAGCAGGTCATCAATAAAGATCTGCCGGACATTATTTTAAAAACCGGACTCAAGTTCTCTTACACCCTGGCCAAGGGGCGTGGGCGTTATGCCTGTCTGAGTAAGCTGGACCGGCTGCTTCAGGAAGAGGAAGCGACTGCCTCGTTAATGGATATGTTCGCCTACGATGGTCACACCCTGGAAAACGATCAGTCCTCCCTGGCGCTATACCAGAGCATGCTGGAGGCATTTGCCGCTGCCAAATGGGAGGGTGACCGGGACAGCTGGCCTGATGCCCTGGAAGATCAGCAATGGCGAACCATCACCACTGACCATGCCCAATGCAGCGGACGTCGTTGTGGTTATTTCCGGCAGTGCCCATTTTATAAAGCCCGGGGTGATCTTGAGCATGCCGATGTTGTGGTTGCCAACCACGACCTTGTGCTGGCGGATCTGGCGCTGGGAGGCGGTGCGATTCTTCCTGAGCCAAAGGATGCCATCTATGTATTTGATGAAGGCCACCACCTGCCAGACAAAGCCATTGATCATTTTACCTGTCAGTCCAGAGTCAAAGGCACGGCCAGCTGGCTGGAGAAAGCCGGGCGACATCTGCAGAAGATTCTGACCCAGCAGGCCCTGCCGGGAGAGCTGGGTGAATTGCTGGAGCGGATTCAGCCCGAGTTTGATGCCCTGGTCAATGCTCTGGGTCATACCCGGGAGATGCTGCACAGCATTGCCCGGTTTGAACCAAAAACACAATTTACCACCCAGGGGGAGAGTCAGGTCGCTTATTACCGCTTTCCCCAGGGCATTGTGCCTGAACCATTACGACAACAGGCGGAACGGTTGAAAGCCGGTTTCAGCAAGTGCAGCGGTATGCTGGAAAAGATAGCCAAAGCCCTGGACGATGCAATGGACGGCGACGTTCCCGGTATTGATCGCTGGCAGGCGGAACAGCTCTATCCTGAAATCGGTGGCATGCAGTCACGAATGGAGAGCCATTTTCAACTCTGGCTGACCTACACCATCAAAGATCCCGAGGGAGAGCCTCCCAGCGCACGCTGGTTGAAATGGAGCGAAGGTGCTTTTGGCGAAGAGCTGGAGGTTTTCAGCAGCCCGATCATGTCTTCCATGACCTTATGGCAGACGCTGTGGAATCCTGCTCACGCAGCCATTGTCACCTCGGCAACCCTGGCCGCCCTGGGTAGTTTTGGCCGGTTCCGGATGCGCTCCGGAGTGCCTGCTGAGTCTCGCTGTGTGGTAGTGCCCAGTCCATTTCTGCATGGTGAGGCGGCATCTCTGGTAATACCGGCCATGGCTTCAGACCCACGGAATGCGGAAGACCATACTGCCGAGATTATCGAGCTGCTACCCGAGTTACTGTCCGGTGATGATCGCCCAAAAGGGATGCTGGTACTGTTCTCTTCCCGCCGACAGATGAAGGATGTGCACTTTGGTCTGGATGCCTGTTGGCAGGAGAAGATCCTGCTGCAGGATGACTATTCACGACAGGAGTTGTTGAAGAAGCACCGCCAGCAGATTGATGACGGCAAGGTCAGCATCCTGTTTGGTCTTGCCAGCCTGGCAGAAGGGATAGATTTACCCGGTCATTATTGCGAACACGTGATTATTGCCAAGATTCCTTTTGCAGTACCGGACGACCCTGTGGAGGCAGCACTTTCTGAGTGGCTGGAAGCCCAGGGGCGGAATCCGTTTATGGAAATTACCGTGCCGGATGCGGCGATCCGCCTGATACAGGCTTGTGGCCGTCTGTTGCGAACGGAGCAGGATCGTGGTCGCATCACGATTATGGATCGACGGCTGGTTACCGCCAGGTATGGTCAGATGATCATGAACTCTCTGCCACCGTTTAACCGGATTATCGAGCCAGCTGCGGCGGTTATGATGAGATAAGATAAAGGGCGATTTTGAAGGAGGCCACTGCTACCTGTCGGCAGCAGCGGCCGGATGAACCGATAAATTATCCGAGAATATTCTGGTTTATCCCGACCATTCCCAGCATTGGCAGTAGTAAATTGTAAGGACTTTGATCAGCAACTTTGTTAGCAGAGCTGTACCAGTACCCGGGTTGCCAATCTACATATTTGACTTCCTCGCTTGTAGGTTCATCCATTGAATAAGTGAATACGGTGTCATTTTCACTATCAAGGAAGAATTGGCTTACCCGATGTGGCAAACCTATAATTTTTAACACTTCACCCTCATTCATTATCACCAGTTGTGAACTGACATCGGTTAAGAGGCTTTCTTCATTTAGCAGGGTGTTTACCCTGGTCATGTTATTGTTGCTCTCAATGTCGGTAGAGTTAAGCGGTTTTATCGGCATGGGTGTCGGCTCTGATACGTCAGTGCAGTTGGTGTTTGTCGACAATGACTGACTGCCATTAGTGGGATGCGCTGGGGTAGTTATATCAGGCAAAGAAGTGGGTGTTTCTGTGGCAGATGTCGGGACACCAGTTTCGGTTTTCGGTTTTTGGTTATTAAGCAAGGCAAAGCTGACAGCACTCCCTTTGGGTACCGATGCAATCTTGATGAAATGTTTATCTGAATCATCAATAACAGCAGTGCTGTTTTGGTAAACAAAAGTACCATTTGGAGAAAAATGATTCACACTTCCGGTGGGTGACTCATTAGTACTGGGTGCATAGTAACCTATATCTGTCTTCGAGTTATCTGAAGTAGATGGCCTGAAATATAACTCAAACGGCATGGCTGTTTTGTCGTGATATAAAAAATACGCCGTGACGGGAAGCCACGGAGAGTAAATATTAAAAACACCGAGTTTAAAAGCATTGGCCCCATGGTTAAATTTTACTGCCTTGGGTATTGTAGAGATAATTTGCTTGTCATTTTTTACCATTAACCAATGATTACTTTTTTCGATTTTGTATGCATTTCCTTGCGGGGTAATGATTTTATCCTTTAGTTTGCCAGTTTTTGAAAACAGTAAAGTGTCATGTAAGTTGACTGGTTCATGCTTTGATATACCCTTTGGTTTGAACCATTTACGACCAGTAAAGTAGTTTTTTTCCATCTTGGCATATTCCCTGCCGATGTGCTTTTTACCACCAATCCTGCCGAGCCATTGTCTGCCAGTTGATTTGCCCCCTTTTGGGCCAGGTAATGGATGGTGGGAACCACCTCCACCGACTCCTCCTGATGACCTTCTGGAGCCTCTTCTTGAGCTTCCTGAGCCTCTGGAACCCCCACCTCTGCTGGAACTCGATCCTCTGGGAGAACGCTTATATCTTAAAGGTGCTTCGATCTCATCCTTCGTCGCTTCTCTTTCAATCACCACCTGGGGGGGCTTTTCTTCAGTCTGGCCACTGTCGTGTTCATTCTGGCTGTTCAATGCAGCCATCCAGGCTGGCTTGCCCGGGGACTTGACATCAGGGGGCGTTAAGGGGACAGGTAGGAATGAGTCTGTTGAATTTGTCAATGTTGATAAGGACGTTGGCTTGGCATTGACCGATGTATGAGTAGTAACGTCAGCGATGCATTTGCCAGCCAAGGTTAGCAAAGTGATGAGCCTGGCGGGGGCGGATGATGCATAATATGCCGGGTTAGGAAGATGCTTAAGGGTATGTGCAGCGCAAGCTAATGAGTGTCTTGCCTTACCGGTCAGCCATTCGTAAGTTGAAGCTTCAGGTCCACTACTGTCCGGGATTTTGGTATCAGGTATGCCGGGTGGTATTAATTGATTTGGTTCACTGATTATCATGGTGGTAACAGCTCCTGTTTATATTCTGCGACTCCTCAATGGAGGCAGGATGAAAGGAAGAAAAGCACGGCGTGTGTTGTACTTGTTGATTTCTGGGCACCGTGCTGTCTATCAGACAATAGGGACAGGATTTTGTTCCCGTTTTCTAACCGATCAGGTTCAATATTTATCGCTCATAGTAAGCCACAACTCTGTCAGCAAGTGCTGACCGTTCACAGCCGGTTCCATTGGACGCCTCCAGAACAAAATTGTAAGCCTTTGCGACCATGTAGGGACTAAGGTAGGCAGCAACGCTGAATCCTGTGAAATACCCGATAGCGCCACCAACCGCTACACCAATATACTGACCTTCTGTTATCCGACCTGCTGTTAACTGAGCTTCTGGTCCTTCTATGATCTCTCCTAACATCGCACCTGCGGCACCCAGAGTGAAACACCCGACGTGGGCGGCAGCTTGCATGATAACCACTGAAGCACTGCCCATTGCGATCGCTGACAATGTGGCCAGAACACGCTCGGTTTTTCGGGTTTTCAGTAACGGCCCATCGTATCTGTTGTTTTGTTCCGATATCTGGGGCCTTTTATCAGGGTACATATCAATAGAAACTTCTTTGCCAGAATGCCTGGCTTTAGTTTCTGCAGGAAAACTGATTACAGTTGACGGATTGTATTGTTTGGTGAGATAAGATCCGGTGGTTTCGTTAGCATTCATATAACAGCTCAATTTAAATCGATTGATGGATTTGTCTCAGAATAAATCATATTACTCAGTCCGGGAAAAGGTCGCCAGTTGCTGCCCGCAAAGCATAAGCAATTTAAGGTTTTCGGGTAGCGCCTGTAGAAATATGGATGTTGTTTCAGGATAGTTTATAAAAGCAATAAGCTATTGAGATGAATCACTCTTCAATAACTGGTTAGAATTACTCTAACCTCCAACGGATACAACAAGGCATCAGGCTGAAGCAAAACTGATTAAATTAATAAAAAGTGATTAAATTAATAAAAAATAATTAAACTAATAAAAAGTACCAATCAAAAGAAAACTGAAAATAATGGTGCATAAAAAAATGGCTGCAGTGATTGCAGCCATTTTTATATTGCCAATGCTCTGGTTTACAAAGCCTTGATCGCCTCCAGCTGTTCTTCCAGCTTGGCCCTGGCGGCTTGAGCTTCAGCCAGCTTGGCCTGCTCTTTGGCAACCACGTCGGCGGGTGCCTTGCTGATGAATTTCTCGTTGTTTAACTTGCCTTCAAAGCGGGCCACTTCTTTGGCAAACCGCTCAATCTCCTTATTGAGTCGGGCTGACTCTTTTTCCTTGTCGATCAGGCCAGCCATTGGTACCAGAACTTCCATGGAGCCTACCAGCTGAGTGGTTGCCATGGGGGCTTCTTCACCGGCGGCCAGAACCCTGATGTCTTCCAGTTTGGCCAGGGACTTCAGGAAGGTCTGGTTGTCATTCAGACGGGCAACGTCTTCTGCAGAGGTGTTACGCAGCAGTACATTCAGCGGCTTGCTTGGGCCAATATTCAACTCGGCACGAATGTTACGGATACCGGTGATAAACGATTTGAGCCACTCAATATCACGCTCAGCCGTTTCATCAATACGGGCCGGGTCCGACACCGGGTAGCTCTGCAGCATCAGGGTGTCACCGGCAGCGCCAGCATTGTGCTTGATGTTCTGCCAGATCGCTTCGGTGATATAAGGCATAAACGGATGGGCCAGGCGCATAATAGCCTCCAGAACCCGAACCAGTGTACGACGGGTGCCGCGCTTACGTTCAGCAGGTGCATGTTCATCCCATAGAACGGGCTTGGACAGTTCCAGATACCACGCACAATATTCATTCCAGACAAAGTCGTAGAGGTTCTGGGACGCGTGATCGAGACGGAACTCGGACAGGTTCTTTTCGATCTGGGCTTCAACCCGTTGCAGTCGGGAAACAATCCAGCGATCAGCCAAAGTCAGTTCAACAGGTTCATCACCGATACCACAGTCTTGCTCATCAGTGTGCATTTTGACGTAGTTGGCAGCGTTCCAGATCTTGTTGCAGAAGTTCCGGTAGCCCTCCAGACGGTTCATATCCCAGTTGATATCACGCCCAGTGGAGGCCAGTGAGTACAAGGTGTATCTCAGGGCATCGGTACCGTGGGCAGAAATGCCGTCGGGGAAGGTATTGCGGGTACGTTTTTCGATCTTCTCCGCCAGCTGCGGCTGCATCATATTGCCACAGCGTTTCTCAACCAGGGCTTCCAGGTCGATACCGTCAATCATATCCAGAGGGTCAAGGACGTTACCCTTGGACTTGGACATTTTGTCGCCATGCTCATCACGGATCAGACCCGTCACGTAAACGTACTTGAACGGTACCTGTGGTTTGCCGTCTTCATCTTTCATAAAGTGCATGGTCATCATGATCATTCTGGCGACCCAGAAGAAGATAATGTCAAAACCGGTGACCAGCACATCGGTGGGGTGGAAGGTGTTCAGGCGATCGGTCTGCTCTGGCCAGCCCAGGGTGCCAAAAGTCCAGAGTGCCGAAGAGAACCAGGTATCCAGAACATCGTCATCCTGTTTCAGGACAACAGGCGTTGGGATGTTGTGCTTTTCCCGGACTTCGGTTTCATTGCGACCAACATAAACGTTGCCGGCATCGTCATACCAGGCAGGAATTCGGTGTCCCCACCAGAGCTGACGGGAGATACACCAGTCCTGAATATCACGCATCCAGGAGAAGTACATGTTCTCGTACTGTTTGGGCACGAACTGAATACGACCGTCTTCTACCGCTGCAATAGCCGGTTTGGCCAGCGGCGCAGCGCGGACAAACCACTGGTCAGTCAGCAGCGGCTCAATCACTACGCCGGAACGGTCACCGTAAGGCACCATCAGGGTGTGGTCATCAATTTTTTCCAGCAGACCAAGGGCATCCAGGTCAGCAACGATCTGCTTACGGGCAGCAAAGCGCTCCATGCCCTGGTAGGCGTCTGGAATAGTGGTATCAATGGATTGATTGGCCGTACCGTCAATATTGTAGGCTTCACCCTGCTGGCGGATATCGCCGTTCAGGGTCATAACATTGATCATTGGCAGGTTGCAGCGCTTGCCAACTTCATGGTCATTAAAGTCGTGGGCCGGGGTGATTTTTACGCAGCCGGTGCCTTTTTCCATATCGGCGTGTTCATCAGCGACAATCGGGATGCGACGGTTGACCAGGGGCAGAATAACCGCTTTGCCGATCAGGGCCTGGTAACGCTCATCTTCCGGGTTAACCGCCACACCGGTATCCCCCAGCATGGTCTCAGGACGGGTGGTGGCTACCACGATATAGTCTTTGCCCTCTGCGGTTTTCTCGCCATCCGCCAGTGGATAGCGCAGGTGCCACATATTGCCTTTGACTTCTTTGTTTTCCACTTCCAGGTCGGAGATAGCGGTGTGCAGTTTTGGGTCCCAGTTCACCAGACGCTTGCCCCGGTAGATCAGGTCGTCTTCATAAAGGCGGACAAAGACCTCCTGGACAGCGGCATAGAAGCCCTTGTCCATGGTGAAACGCTCGGTATCCCAATCAACAGATGCCCCCAGGCGACGAAGCTGACGGGTGATGGTGCCACCGGACTCTTCCTTCCACTCCCAGATTTTATCGGTAAAGGCTTCACGTCCGTAGTCGTGACGGGTTTTGCCTTCTTCTGCCAGGATCTTGCGTTCAACCACCATCTGGGTTGCGATACCCGCATGGTCAGTACCCACCTGCCAGAGCGTGTTGCAGCCTTTCATCCGGTGGTAGCGGATCAGGGCATCCATAATGGAGTCCTGGAAGGCATGGCCCATGTGCAGGCTGCCGGTGACATTGGGAGGGGGGATCATGATGGAGTAGGGCGTGCTGTTACCGCGCTGGTCAGAAGCCGGCGCAAAATAGCCTTTCTCTTCCCAGTTTTGATACAACGTGCGTTCGATGGCTTGGGGGTTGAACGTCTTTTCCATAACTGCTTTTCCAGTAGAGGTTCCAACTGTTCCCGGAACTCCTGAAGAGCAGGGGGCTCCGGATTTGGATAAACCGGTGATTATACACTGTGGGGCTGAATCAGGAAGCACCCTTCATTGCCGACTACCGGGTTCTCGGACAGCTTTCCGCATCATTTCAATGAGTTTGGTGTGTACAATCTCCGTTCACACTGAGCAGAGTCGAAGGGTGATTGGCAAAGTCTTTATTCAGGGTATGGTGTTTACGCCCTTCGACTCCGCTCAGGACGAACGGAGCTTGGGAGTCATTGATAGGAGGAACCCATCAATTACATTGAAAACATTTACTAGCCTATGGAAAGTACCGAATCAGCTGTTATTTTAAGTATTCATAAAATGTGATTGGTAACCACAAAGGATATTTCACTATGAGCAATATCACGCCTTTGTGGCTTATCAATATCAGGCAATCGCTTCACGAATATCTACGGTGTTGTTTTCTGCAGGTTCGCTCTCCAGTTTGATCTCCTGCAGGATTTCAGGTTTGCCTTTAAAGGCTTTGGCGAGAATATCCTTGTTCCGTGACAGCAGCAGACCGATCTCTTCCGCCAGTTGTTCATCGATCTTGAAATTGGCTTCCAGCATACCCGTGATGCCATCGGCCAGCTCAAGCATACGATCGTGTTCTTCTGCGGCTTTCTTATCAGTAAACATGCTTCCGTCCCGGTCAACTCGCCACATGGGGGTAATGGACATGGGCTTCCTCCTGTATTGGGTTCTTTATACTGTATATAAATACAGTTGTTTTGTCCAGAAGGCTGTCTGGGAATCAGCTAGTCAATTTCCAGCTCAAGTCAGGTCTAAAACTCTGGTAGCCAGCCCTGCCAGGTATACTGCGACCTTGGGTTCAGAGGATTTGACACGAAAAGCCTTGGTCTGTGTCAGGCTGATTTTCTGGTTGTGAACGCGCGGGTTCAGGTATCTGCTTCGGTACGAACATTACTTTCTCTAGCTGGCGGTCATCGTCGGTACAGTAGGGACGCTTCTCACAAACCACGGTAATACCCCGCTCTTTCAGCACTTCCTGCGCTTTCGACGAAGTCAGTGTTTCCTGCGTCAAGGTCCCTGGGTTCATTCGTATTCCCTGGCTCTTCAGCCGTTGCACCTCTTGCTCCAATGCCTGTTGTGTTGCCGGGCTTAGCAGTGATGGGTTATGCCTGTACTGCATCTTTTCCAGCAGCGTCATTCCGGCCGGAATCTCTATCTGGTGGAGATCATACCAGCTGTTATGAATACCATAAGTGATGCCTTTGCTCTGATCAGCCCTGCAAGCCTGGTGGTAGGGGTCTGAACAGACAATAATTCCAGCGGCCTGAGCAATTGTGCGCCGAACATTGTCATCAATAAACCGGTTCATTCTTTCCACTGGCTCAGTTGTCCATTCAAAGTGCTCAGAAATCTCTGAGCCATTGTCAATCAGACCGTAGGCCTCGGTATATTTTTTTTCGCGGTGATCGTTGGGTTGCCCGGTTACTTGCGCCAGATCAGCCGCACCATGCATGGCGGCTACCAGATGCCGTTGAAATTCAGTCCCGTTGCCAGGCCCGGAGGTAAAATCCCAGGGCAACTGCGGCGGCAGGTCAAGACGTGTAGCGTCAAACCCCCCGACCGTTGATCCGGGAAAATCAGCCCCAACCCCGCAACAACGGATAATGTCCATACGATCTGCAAAGCGTAATATGCGCAGATACCAGCGCACGGAGTCAGACAGGTTCTGCTCATCTGCGCCATTGACATCATTTTCCTTGCTGACCATCGCCTTTGCCATATCCTTCAGCAGCGGTTCAGGATAGTGCCCGATCAGGTCCCTTTTGAAATAGTCAGCTGACCTTGTTTCTTCCACTGATTTGGCGACATCTTCGGCAGCAGCAGCATGGTAGATAATCGCCAGCGCCAGGAGTTCTTTTTTTTCCGGGCGCAGGTAATGCAGCTGAAATTTTTCCAGCAATTCCATATACCAGAGCCCATTATTCCTGGCCCGCAGGACATGACTGCAGCTGTGCAGCGGTTTCCACACGGTTGGCAAGGTATGTCTGCCAAGGCTCTGGATCACGCGTTCCGGTCCCGGACGGCGGTAATAATGCTGCAATACCTTCAGGATGGTGCTTTCATTATCGCCGACATTATCAGGCAGGATGGGCGGTTTGCTGAACGCGTCCACCATAAACTGTAATGCCGCTGGCACCTTGGTTTCCACAGGTGCCGCCAATGGGCAAGCATCGTCCGACAGACCGAGCGATTGTTTCAGATCCGCGATTTCCAGATTGGCCTGTCGGACATGTTCTGACCAATTCAGGTAGAAAGGATGCTTGTTTCGTTGCTTCCATAGTCCTTCAAACCATTGGATGAACCCAGCCACGGATAAGTTACCAATAACCTTTCTACCGTCATGGCACCAATAGTCCAGATTATGTTTAACCCTGGCCAGAATATCTTTGTTCAGGGAAGCTCCATAATGAAACAGGGCGAGTAGGTGGGACTCAAAGATATCAAGGTTTAAAGGGTAACCAAGGTAATCACATAGTAGCTCTTCAAGACGGCTCTGCCGTTGCTGCTGACTGAGCCCCCGGCAGATTCGGTCAAATTCAACGACGCTTCCCGAATAACCGATCAGCGGCAACCACTTGAGATCTTCCAGGCTCAGGAACTCAAATGGAGCAAAGGCGGCCACCATATAATTCATTGTGCCCGCTCGCATTACCGCCGATTCTCGCTTGCTTAGCGTACAGTAAAAAACCGAAGTAACCTTCTGATCCATCCTTGACCCGCTCTGCAGAAGCAACTGAAGTAAACGGCAAGCTTCTTCCTCTTGTTCCCGGATTTGTTCCTGTCCAGGCTGATCATTTCTGAGCATTTCAGTAATCAGCAACTTTTCCAGCAACGATGTAACATATCCTTGTTTATTATGAAAAAAACGGTGGTGAATTGGCAAGCCACTCTGTTTTAATTCCAGAAGCCTCCCGGAACTGTAACAACAGGGATCACTCACCAGCTTGATGGCCTGTTGCAATTTGTGAAAAACATCCGGTGAAGCGGTTAATTCCCAACTCAGTGCCTCTGTACGCAAAGGCATTGGCAGCAGATTCAACATGGCTCTGAAATTTTCCTGGTCTATGCCCTGTGAGAATGCAAAATCATCCAGAGAATGCTCATTCAGGGCCAAGTGTTTACTGTCCAGCTCATCATCAAAACAAACCTGTACAGAACCTGTGCGGTGACAATAAATAACCAGAGGCAACGGTTGTTTAAGCTCCAACACCTCTTCACAATGACGTTTATCCTGCAGGATATCGGCAATATTCATCTGAGTATCGAGGTAAACAAAAAAGCATCTGATGTCTTCCTTGCTGTAGTTGTTAAGCACCAGTTCCGGATAATCAAGATAATTATAGGCGTGGGAATTATTGCGGATTACCAATCCAGGTAAACTGAAAGTCCCATCTGCTCGCAGATGTCCCGAGGTGAAACGAGGATAAACTCTCCAAATGGCTTGATTGGCATTTTCAAGACATTTCTCGTGTAATGATTGCAGATCAGGCAGTAATTTTATTGACAGTTTATCCGGATCCATGTCGGGCTCCGTATATGCATTATGTTTATAAACATAAAGGCATTGTGGATTAACAATGCCTACCATCCATTTACCAAACCCATCTGGTACGCGTGCTACGGGCATCATCTTCCCCGGCAGGGCGAGGGTGAATGGCCTTGGTGCACCCTTACCCGAAAAGTAATCATTTTCTTTAGTCAATTTAATTCGCCGAAACGCCAGGTACCCACTCTCTGCTGCCCAAAGTAGCACTTGTCGCTCATCTTCCCTGGGATGCCGGGGTATCAGCTTGCTGGTCGGTGCGCAGGTTGCCCATTGGCCAGAGACCGTTACCGGCTGGGTGTCAGGCTTTGGTTGGGGATGAGGGTGCAGGTTGGCGGAGGTATCCATGCCGCTGACAACATTCATGGTAGTTCTCAAGCAAGACTTATTTAGTTACTTTAGCTACCCACTTCTATCATAAGAGTGGATTCTATCATCATTAGAGAGTAACTGGCTGGTAAAAGTTCCAGTATGGCTCCACTGTCCGTAGCTGCATTTTCGTAGCGATATCACAGTATTTTACATGCCCAGCCTCCCAGGAGGCTGTCCGAGAATAGTCTGCCCTACGGTGGCTGCAATAAATTGGTCTAAAAATTCCTGCTTAAATTGCAAGTCTTCATGAATGCTGTGGCCAGTCTCCTGCTGATCAGCATCGTCCTCTTCACTGTCACTGGTTTCGGCTTTTTAATCAGAGCCTCAACTTCAGCCATTTGAAACTGCTTGTAAAAAAGGTGGCCTGGTTTCAACTTTCGCATTTATTTTGCATTGATAATGATACGAATTCAGGATTAACAGTAAATACAAACAGCTTGAACTAAAGCTATGAAATAGTAAACGACAATAATCAACAACCCTTATTTGCCACCCCTAGACTGTATACTTTTCTCTCTCGAATATTTGCAAATTTTGTAAAGTTGGATATTTTTCCATCAATCTGAAATTAATAGAAGTCAACTGACGGGTTAATCAAGCGATGCATCTTGGACTTCCAGTTAAACCAACTAATCCAGATTTTCTGCCTGATCAAAAATATCCTCATGATCCTGATAAAAAATTCCCTCATGATCCTGATAAAAAAATTCCTCATGATGATAAAAAATTTCCACATGATCATGATAAAAAATTTCCTCGTGATCGTGCTAAAACAACCAGCGTGTTTCACTCACGTCAAGTGGCTAATAATAAAAAGACAGGGAAGACGACGATTGCACCGGGTAGCCAGGATCAAACCAGCCATTTGGTTCAGTCTGCCAGTTCTTCAGTCTCGCTCAGGCAGACAATCTCAATTCATTCAAGTGCAGCTGTTTCAATAGATAGCACCACCTCAATCAACGCCTCGGCCAGCAGTTCAAATCCGGCAAAAGCTTCAACATCAGAAAGCACAGCGGGTTCAATAAATAGCGCCACTTCAATCACCGCTTCGGCCAGTAATTCAAACACAGCAAAAGCTTCAACATCTGAAAGCACAGCAGGTTCAATAAATAGCGCAAGCTCAAAAACAGCTTCGGCCAGCAGTTCAAATTCAGTAAAAGCTTCAACATCATTTGAAAGCGCAGCTGGTTCAATAAATAGCGAAACCTCAACAACCACTTCGTCCAGTCATTCAAATCCGGCAAATGCTTCAACATCTGCCAGCGCAGGCAGCATACACACGGCAACCGCCGCTATGTCGGAGGCCATGAAGGTTAGTGCCTCAGATAACGCTGCTTCGGCAACGTCCGCTAACAGTCCATCTGTGAACAGCGAATCAGGCTCGGTACAGGCGTCGGCGTCGGTGTTAACAGCAATCACCAGTGCATACCTGGCAACATCCAGCCTGGCCAGATCCCCAGCCACTACTCAGGGTACATCCAGCAGCAGTGACAGCAGCAGTGATTACAAGACTGCTGTGAGTTCATCAGACAGTTCATCAGAGTCCATTACCGCTACTGCCCACGATGCAGCAGGCTCAGTAAAAACGGCGGGCCCTGGTTTTACGGTAACCGGCGCTCATCGGCCAGCCAGCCAGTCCGGCTCAGTCAGCAATCCCCTGGCAGCCAGCGTCTCCAGCCACTCCCATGCTTCTGGCTCAGCAGGGCCTTCCGCCACAAGTGTAAGTATCAATGATATGGGTGAAACCGGTGACTATTCGGCAACGTCCATGGGGTTATCCGGCTCGGTGAAGAGTACCGTCTCTACCCATGCAACGGGTATGCATTCATTGCCTTCGCTGCACAGTTCGGCAACTGCCATGAATGCCACCACGGCTTTCCCAGCCCGGTCCAGCCTGACCGGTTCCGGCAAGGGCACTGTTGCCGCCAATGCATCGGTAACGTCAGCAATAGCCGATCCCGGTTCTGTTTCGGTTGTTGCCAGCCCGATTGGTATGGATACGTCGTCGTTTAATTATGCAAGCCCGACACAAACAACACCGTTTAATTATGCAGGCCCGACTGTTCAGGATTCTGCCTCTGCAAGCATTGCCAACAGCCCGATACTACTACCGGCCAGCACTCCCTCACTGGTTAACACCCTGCCACCCTGGACTGACAGTATTATCCCGACACATTCATTGGGCGGCATCACCGACATCGCGCCCGCCAGGACCACTCTGGCCCTGTCCAGTTCGCTGGCCGCTACCAATTTAACACTGGAGCAGCAACTGACCGCCATAGTGGACGATATGGGCAATTCAACCAATCTTGGCATGTACGAAAATGACCTGGTTTATTTTCAACAACTGCTTCCGGCCCTTAACCTCACGGAATTAGCCACCTTTGTTAAGGGCAGTGCCAGGGATTTTGCCGGATATATGCTGCTCGAGGGTATTAAAGCCTTTGCCGAAACGATCAATGGCACGTTCACTAATGGCACGTTCACTAATGCCACTTTCCCTGATGTCGCTCGTCACTATTTCGATATCGTAGCAGCCGGGGTGGATGACATTATCCATGAGTTCAACACCACAATTGCGCCTGACCCGACAACTCCTGCCCAGAATACTGGCTCAACGACAGTAGCCCATCACCATCGCTCAAAAAGAATGATCATTTCGAAGCCGGATTTCTTAAACAGCATCAGGTGGCTGATAGGGCTTGAAGATGCCATTGCCCAAGACAACATGGTCCCGCAACTGTTGGATTTTTTACGGGGTTTTTCTGCAATGCGCAATGAATTTACCCTTGCGGTGCAGCGTGGCGTTGCGGGAGACCCGGATGCAATAGCTCTTGCCAATCAACTCCGTCAGCCACTGGGGATGGCCAATTATTTGGCGCAATATAAGGACGAGGTCTTTGATTTAATGTGGCGTGAAGACTATCAGGCACTTGGCAGATTAGCGTATAAAGTTAACACCCTCTCAATTATTAACGAAAGTACTCCGGCACAACCTAGAGACATGATGCAAGGGCTCCAGGTCTTGGTTCGTAACCTGCTGCAGCGTCTCCAACGGATATCTCTGGCCCCCAATCCGCCAGCTGTGACGAATTTAAATTTTGTCACAGCTTTCTCTATGGCATGGAACCCTTTTCGACTAATGATGAATGATCTGCAAATACGGGAAGGCATATGTCTGGGCGATGTAGTGTCAGTGACCCTTGCCAGCCACTTTGGAATTTCTGTTAGCAACTCTTTAAATGCTCTGGTCAATGCTGTTTTTCTGGGTGCCGGATATGCTCGATTACCCGCTCTTGTCAGGACCTTGCTACAGGAATTGTCGACTAAAAGACTAATTGCTTCCCGCGCACCTTTATGGCGTAGCCTGGGCCTGAAAAAAGACAGTCATTACCTTAGTAAAATTAGCCAGGAACTTGAGCAATTTTCGTATGGAGTCTACGCTGGAGAACCATTTCTTACAATTCGGTCAATGCTGTCAAAGATGGTTGCAGCGCTCAATGCGAAGGCAACTCAGTTACCGACAGGGGCAGATGCTACTGTTCTGTTTACCATCGCCCCGCGTGTCGGACATATCCTATTTGCAAAAATACAAAGGATGAATAATCAACTGGCTCTGATCATTTCTGATATCTCAAGCTCTTTGTACGTGGCCAGAGCCGATTCAATGGATCAGTTGGTCGCAAGGGCCATGGACGCACTGAGACGACTGGCTGAGGTATACAACCTTGGATTGACTCAGCCAGCGCAGATTGCCAACTCAAGAGGTATCGGGCATCTTTATCAACCCACCGAGGCAGAAATAACCGAGTGGGCTGACATGGCTCCCATTCCTACCTCGGCCTTAACGTTAAAACAGATCCTGACCAAGCCGGTAACGGAACTTGAAGCCCTCGACAAAGCGGCCACGAAGGCCCTGGCAAAAGAATACATTAACAAGGTGACCAGTGCAGCGGGGCTTGAAAAACTGAAATTAAGTCAGAAGCTGACTGAACAGGACCTGCTCCCTCCACCCTCAAGCACTCAGGTAACCACAGTCGATCCACTAATCCTGCAAATGCGGGAAGTGATCAGTGTGCTTGACGATGCTCTGGCCAATAATACCCCGGTACCGGATGCCATCAAAATATTGAATGCCAACCTTATGGCCAAAACCAGTCAAAGCCTGCTTGCCCGGGCCAAAGCGACCGCTGGAGAACAGCCGGACCCTGTACCTGGTCCTTCCGGGGTGGCTCAGGGCGTGTCCAGCCTGGACGACTTTCAATATTCGATGCAGATGATGGTGTTGCAGGATGCCATCAATGCTATTGCCCCGGAGGTTCCCGGAGCGGCGCTGTTGGCTCACCCAGCCGCTGGTGCGGTTCCCCAATCGTCGGGTGGCCAGCCTTCCGGTGGCACCGATCAAGGTTTAAGTGTGGGAACCAAGGCCGGAATCGCGATTGGTAGCGTCGGCGGAACATTAGGTTCGGTGGCTAGCGGCGCATTTATAAAAAGACTGGCCTCGAACGGGGGCGATGCGGCGGCGGAAGATGTCGGGGTCCGCATTGGGGAAAGTGCAGCAGAGGAGTTTGTGCCAGAGACCGAGGTTTTGAAATCCCTGGGTGATGGGCTCAAAACTTCTGTTGAGGATTTGATGGCCAAGGCACCCGCCCCGCCACATCATGAACCCGGCGGCGAAGACTGGGCCCATATCCGCACTCGTGGCAAAGGCAGCAAAGGCAAAATAAAAGAACCCGCGTGTCGACGTAAAAGAGCCCTGGCCGGGGCTGGCATGGGCGGTTGTGCCGCCGATGAGTTGTATGAAAAGGCAGTAAAAAGGATAGTTGCAGAAGGCGTTGTTGGATTCTCTGCACCCGCCCTGATGGCCGGTTTTGCTGAAACACTGGCTGTTGGACTCCTGACCCCGGAATTACTTATGATCATTGCTGCGGCCGTGGCAGCCGGCGTTGCCGGCTGGGTAGGTTATGAAATCTACGAACTTGTAGAAGATGGGAAGAAGAAGGGAGGCGGGGGTGATAGTGATGATGATTCATCTGACAATGACAACTCCGGTCATCATCACTCATCCGGAGGCAGTGGTAACAGAGGAACCACGCCCACCAGTGGATTGTTAACGACCGGCCAGCCGCCCGTCACAGGCCTGCAACCTGCCACGGACAGGCCGGGCAGCAATCCCGGAGTGGTTGCTGACAACAGTAGCCCTGTTGTTGCGATCGCATCGGCAACCGGCACACAGGCGGTGGTGTCTTCTGACGTGCATGCATTGGCCACCATCGTGCCGGAGACCAGCACCCCGCAGCCACTGGCATCGACCAGCGTATCAACCACGGCTGTAACCGTGACAGAACAGGCTGACATTACCCCTGCAATGGCATCTGCTGCCATGGATCGTGCAACCAGTGAAGCCGGACTGCTAACGTCCTTAGCGGTATCTGAGGGCAGTTCCAGCCATGTACCACCGGACGCCTCAAAAGCATTGTTATCGACGGCTTTATGGCCGCATACCGCTGCACCTGTGCTGGCACCCGGATTGAGTTCGTCGGCCAGCACTACTATTGAGGCTGCACCACGCCAGTCAGAGAGCACCCGTGCTCAGGCACTATCTGCCAATACCACAGCTCCAATTGGAGCAGAGTCAAGTTTGTCGTTTAATACTATCACGGCGTCGTTGAGTTCGTCAGAGACGGCAAGTAGACAGGCAGTGTCGTCCAGTATCATCACTTTAGCCTCATCCAAGTCTGGTTCGTTCGCTAATGCTACAGAGGGTTCATTAAGCCCGTCCGGAACGGTAAACACTCAGGCATTGTCATCCAGCACGATGGCCCGGATTTCGCCGGAAATGAGTCCGTCAATGAATACTACTGAGGCATCACTGAACCCATCAGGCATGGCAGGCACCCAGAGGTTATCATCCAGCACCACGGAGCTGTTCTCTCCAGAGCTGGGTTCGTCGATGAATACCACCGATGTGTCACTCACTCCATCAGGGATGGCAGGCACCCAGACGTTATCATCCAGTACCACGGCTGCGTTTTCTCCAGAGTTGAGTTCGTCGATGAATACTACCGATGTGTCGGTGACTCCGTCAGGCATGGCAGGCACTCAGAGGTTATCATCCAGTGCCACGGCTGCGTTCTCTCCAGAGTTGAGTTCGTCGATGAATACTACCGATGTGTCGGTGACTCCGTCAGGCATGGCAAGCACACAGACATTGTCATCCAACACTACGGCTCCGTTCTCACCGGAACTGAGTTCGTCGATGAATACCACCGATGTGTCAATGACTCCGTCAGGGATGGCAAGCACTCAAACATTGTCATCCAACACCACGGCTCCGTTCTCACCAGAGCTGAGTTCGTCGATGAATACCACCGATGTGTCAATGACCCCATCCGGGATGGCAAGCACACAGGCCTTGTCATCCAACACTACGGCTTCGTTCTCACCGGAATTGAGTTCGTCGATGAATACCACCGATGTGTCAATGACGCCATCCGGGATGGCAAGCACACAGGCCTTGTCATCCAACACCACGGCTGCGTTCTCTCCAGAGCTGAGTTCAACGATGAATACCACCGATGTGTCAATGACCCCATCCGGGATGGCAAGCACTCAGGCCTTGTCATCCAACACCACGGCTCCGTTCTCACCCGAACTGAGTTCGTCGATGAATACCACCGATGTGTCGGTGACTCCGTCAGGCATGGCAAGCACACAGGCCTTGTCATCCAACACCACGGCTCAGTTCCCACCCGAGCTGAGTTCGTCGATGAATACCACCGATGTGTCAATGACCCCATCCGGGATGGCAAGCACTCAGGCACTGTCATCCAACACTACGGCTCCGTTCTCACCGGAATTGAGTTCGTCGGTGAATACCACCGATGTGTCAATGACCCCATCCGGGATGGCAAGCACTCAGGCCTTGTCATCCAACACTACGGCTCCGTTCTCACCAGAGCTGAGTTCGTCGATTGATGCCACCGGGGCATCAGAAGACTTATCAGAGATTACGAAAGAACCGTCAACATCGCTAAAAACAGCGTTGTCTGCCGCACAAAACACCTCTGGCGCCACACGCCCATCGCCCTCTGCCGCAGATGATGCTGAAACCGACACCGCCCGGGCGGTATCCAGTTCACAGCCATCGACTTCACAGCCAACGACTTCACAGCCAACGACTTCACAGCCAACGACTTCACAGCCAACCACTGCGCAGCCATCCACTTCACAGCCATCCACTTCACCACTACCCACATCCACTTCCCAAACACCAACAGCTCACCTTGAGGCGACCCCGTCTGAGGCGACCCCGTCGGCCATTAACGATCGTACTGACGCTGAGTCATCGTCGCCAACGATCGTACCGGATAAAACCACTCAACCGGTTGCGACCCCCACCGCCTCCGTCACCGACAGCCACCCGCCGCAGGTAGGCCCGCAGGGCAAAAAACTGCTGAAACTTTATGCGGACCGGG